>JAJXYG010000241.1 GCA_021780705.1 Bacteroidota bacterium | reverse complement strand
CCTGGTCGTCCTCGGGATCATTTTCATCCTGATTTGTATCCTGGTATTACACCGCATGCGCAAAAAGAACCTGATTCCTTCCATAGTCGAGTAAATCGTCATTATTCCAGGGAAAGTGCATCAGGTGACCACGTGTGAGGGCAGAATTAGGTATCAGGCTAATTTAGCTACCTCTTCATTCCATGATACGGAATGGTGTGGTTGAAACCTTGCCTGATTGGAAGGGGAGAACTGCTGTTTCAGTTTCAAAAAACGGGACTCCAGATAGATATAACTCATTTTACTCATAAACAAGGCGAGTGTAATTCCTAAAGCGGCCCGTACAATCGCACCAGTGAAATTTTCCACGGGAACATGTGAAACACGGATAAGTACATCCAGCAGGGTGAAGGCAATTGGGTGAATCAAATAAATCCCATAAGTGTATTTTCCCCATTTTCGGGCAAATGAAAGATTGCCAAGATTGAGCCTGGAGTGATTTACGGTCAAGGCCTGGGCAGCAATAATGAAGGCAAAAAGACCTGAAATAAAAATTCTTCCTACCGCATTCCCGTAAGGGAAGGCAAATACCTGCCGGTAAAACAATAGTAAGACAAAGGTGGTGCCCAATAGTACCGCATGGAGGAGCGTATCACTGTTCTCAAAGAATTTTCGGATCCTGTTACGGGTCCTGATGGCATAGGCAAAAAATCCTCCGATGGCAAGATCGCAGAGTACTGAAAGGGTATGGAAGTACAATATCTCATTATCACCATAATGCAGGACGCGAAACAGGATGGAACCGGCCAAAACCGAAAGAATGGAAATTCCCCACCACTTTTTGGGAAGGATTACAAATATCAGGGGCCAAAAGAGGTAGAACTGTTCTTCCACGGCCACAGACCAGGTGATCCCCTGGGACATGGCGTCATTGCCATAACAGGTTTTATGTATATGGATAACATCAAAATTGCTCAGAAAAGTCAGGTACCAGCCCACATGAGAGCCCAGTGGGTGGTTTAGTCCTATCAGCTGCTTCATCAGTGGATATGCCGCAAAAGCGAAGAGGAGGACTGCATAGTAAAGAGGCCAGATTCGAAGGATCCTTCGGATGTAAAAGTTTTTCAGGGATATTTTCTTTCTGAGTTCAAATTCCCGAATCAATAAATAGGTGATCAGAAATCCGCTCAGCACAAAAAATATGGAAACCCCGGTTCCCCCATTGGAGAGGGTATCCAGTACCTGACCCAGAAAAGGGTGGTCCATATGGAGGAAGCTGTAGGCAGGGCTCACCCCATGTTGCAACAGCACCATGGATGCAGCAATAAATCGGATAGAATCCAGGTTTCTGAAATAGTCCCTTTGTTGATTCAATGTACTATGTCAAGGATTTCCCGCTATTGGTCGCAGGGTAGTGAATGAATTGGGTTTCTTTTCCCTAAACGAAAAAATACACGGAAACTTGTATGGTCCTGATTTTTTGTGACTTACCCAAAATTAACTCAGGTTTTCCCTGTCTGCGCCACCCATCCCTGGAATCCGGGGAATTCGATAATATCCTGACAAGGATTCCTCCGGGGTGCTTTACCTTTGTTCTTCACTGATGCCCATACTAAAGTTACCAGAGGCACTGCGTGCCCTGCGGTCCTATAATTTCCGGCTTTATTTCTCAGGTCAGGCCATTTCCCTGATAGGCACCTGGATGCAACGCATTGCAGTCAGCTGGCTGGTGTATGATATCACCCACTCAGCCTTTATGCTGGGGCTGGTGGTCTTTGCCGGGCAGATTCCCATATTGCTTCTATCGCCTTATGCCGGAGCTTATGTGGACCGACACAGTCGGTACAAGACCCTGCTGGTCACTCAGATTGCCTCGATGGTACAGGCGGGATTGTTGGCCCTCGTGGTCTGGACGGGCCATTACGACATTACCACGATCATAGTACTCAGTGTCATGCTGGGCATCATTAATGCATTTGACACCCCTTCGCGGCAATCCTTAATGATCCTGCTGGTAGATGAAAAACAGAATCTTCCCAATGCTATCGCCCTGAATTCCACCATGGTGACCCTGGCCCGCCTGATGGGTCCTGCCGTTGCCGGAATCCTGCTGAGCAGCTATGGGGAGGATGTGTGCTTTTTTATCAATTTCCTGAGTTTCCTGGCAGTAATTGTATCCCTGGTATTCATGCGGATTCATTTGCCCGCCCGCCCGGCAAATAAGGAACCGATCTGGGATGGACTCAAAGCGGGGTTTTATTATGTAAAGGGAAACCGGGGAATCCGATCTGTGGTGATGCTGACTGCTTTTATGAGCCTGCTGGTGATGCCCTATACTACTTTGCTCCCTATATATGCTGCCTCTGTATTCAAGGGAGATGTGACTACCTTCAGCTGGTTAAACAGCATATCTGGGCTGGGAGCACTCTTGGGGGCCATATTTATTGCAACCCGGAAGACGGGGATCAATATGTTGCGCACCATTGCCTATTCTGCCCTGCTCTTTAGCAGTGGCCTTATCCTTTTTTCCTATACCAAGAATTTCCCGCTGGCCCTGCTTTTTATTATGGCGGCTGAAGGAGGGATGCTGGCTGAAATTGCTTCCTCCAATACCTATATCCAAACCCATGTAGACGAACACATGAGAGGCAGGGTGGTCAGTTTTTATGTCATGGCATTTTTGGGGATGCAACCCATTGGAGGGCTACTGATCGGCTCTCTGGCTCATCTCACCAGTGCCCCCCTTACCGTGCTTACAGAAGGGTTGTGTGGATTGCTGGCCGTTTTGTCTTTTTTGCCCTCTTTCAAAAGAGTAAGAAGGGACAATCTGAAATCCGATGGAACGGCCCTGGGCGCCGCATGAGGTAGGCGGGAATTCCAGACACCACCTGCCTATACGGCAAGAGCCAGATTATTTGACCCCACTTTGTTTGGAAATTATAAATTCGGCCAGCTCCTCCAGTGGAATTCCCGCCCGGGAGCAGGCATCCTGAATTTCTTCCCGGGATACGTTGGCTGCAAAGGATTTTTCTTTCAAACGCTTTTTTACCCCCTTGACTTCCATTCCTTCATAACCGCCTGGTCTCATCAGGGAATAGGCATGAATGAGGCCCGATAATTCATCGAAGGCATAGAGCATCTTGTCCATTCGGGTCTCCGGTTCCACTCCGAAGTGTGCCGGCCCGTGGGAGGCAATGGCATGGAGGATGGCCGGATCTATCCGTCTGAGCTCCAGTTCTTCAATGATTTTACGGCAATGCTGCTGGGGCCACTGGTCCCAATCGGCATCATGCAGTAATCCGGCCAGTTCCCACCGGTATTGTCCCAATTCGTCTTCATGCTCCCTTTCGGCAGCCCAGCTTCGCATCAGGAAGCCTACCTGTTCCATATGGAGCCGGAGTCTGGGATTGAGTACCCAGGAATCGAGCAGGGCATTTGCCTCAGCTCTTGGAAGGGTGCGGCCCTGGTCCGCTTCATTGCCGAAATGGTTTCTATAGAGTGCTAGGTCCATACCCCAAATGTAAGAATCCCTCCAGGAACCAGGACAAAGACCTTGAAGCCGAAGCCACCACCCATCGTCAAAATCTGTCGAAAGCAAAGAAAACGTATATTTGTCTCGCGCATGAAGGCGGCGCACTATAAGGCTGCCAGTGGTTTGAACGCAATGGATGGGGCAGAATCCCTTTATTTGCACGTGCGCATGAAGGGACCTTTCCCCTAAGCTATCCTACCTTAATGATTCAAATCATCCGGCTGAATGACCCGGGTCAATCGGGCAAGGACGGATCAATATTAATTTAGCAATTTTTTGGATTTCGGTAAAGGCCTTTCCGTTAAAGTGAATTTCCTCCTTGAGGGGTAGCATGTTGCCGGATATGGCAAATAAAAGGCCTGATAAAATTGTAAAAGCCATCGAAGAAACAGTCAGCATAGGATTGACCTGCTATCATTGTAATGAACAATGTGATGAATCCATCCAGGAAGATGGCAAGGTTTTTTGTTGCAATGGTTGCAAGCAGGTATACCTCCTGCTAAAGGAGAATGACCTGTGCACTTACTACCATATGGATGACGATCATTCGATCAAGGCAAAAGGAAAGTTCATCTCCGGAAGGTTTGCCTACCTCGATGATGAGACCATCCTGAACCAGCTGGCCCAATTCCGCAGTGAGGACCAGGTGAATATTACGTTTTCCATCCCCCAGATGCACTGTTCCTCGTGCATTTACCTTTTGGAACATCTTAACCGGATCGATGAAGCCATCCTGAAATCCCAAACCAATTTCCAAAAAAAGCAGGTATTTGTCATTTTCGACCCCAGGCGGACTTCCTTGCGCAAAGTGGTGGAACTGCTTGCCTTCATCGGATATGAGCCTTATATCAGTCTCAAGGATGCCTCCTCCAAACCCAAGTCCCGGTTTAACCGGAGGCAGATTTACCGAATCGGGGTGGCTGGATTTTGTTTTTCCAATATTATGATGCTCAGTTTTCCGGAATACTTCTCCGGGGGGCACCTGGAACTCGAAGGACTGAGGGCTACCTTCGGATACATTAACCTGGGCTTGTCCCTGCCAGTGCTGTTTTTCAGTGCCTCCGATTTTTTCATATCCGCCTGGAAGGCTCTCCGGCAAAAATACCTGAACATTGACGCACCCATTGCCCTGGCATTGATTGTGACCTTTACCAGAAGTTATTATGAAATCCTCAGCGGTCATGGCGCAGGATACCTGGATTCGGGGACGGGAATCGTAC
>JAJXYG010000303.1 GCA_021780705.1 Bacteroidota bacterium | reverse complement strand
GAATTTGATTCCCTTGTTGCGGCGAGGACCAAAGACCACGGGTGTGCTTTGCTCTAGGAAGAGCGTCTCATCCGACTAGCTCTTCTTTTATGTGAAAATCTCAAAAGCCCCGTCATTGAAAATATTGCAGTTCTGGTAGACTTCCAGGAAAGAAGAGCCTTTGTGCTGCTGGGCCCTCTGGATCATCGACTGCAGGTGTTTGGGATCACGGTCCATGCTTCTGGCCACAAAAGAGGCATCGGCGCCCAGGGCAAGAGCCGCCGGGTTGAACGGATGGTCTATGCTGCCCATAGGGGTGCTCTTGGTAATTTTATGTTCCTCGCTGGTGGGAGAATATTGTCCCTTGGTCAGCCCGTAAATCTCATTATTGAAGAGTAGCAGGTTTACATTGAAATTCCTTCTGAGCAGGTGAATGGTATGGTTCCCCCCGATGCTGAGGCAGTCACCATCCCCCGTAACGATCCACACGTTGAGTTCGGGTCTGCTGGCTTTCAGGCCGCTGGCAATGGCCGTGGCCCTTCCGTGAATGCTGTGCATTCCGTAGGTGTTCATATAATAGGGAAAGCGACTCGAGCATCCGATCCCGGATATCACTACAATATTTTCTTTGGGAATGCCCAGGGTGGGCATTACTTTCTGGACCTGTGCCAGAATGGAATAGTCCCCGCATCCGGGACACCAGCGAACTTCCTGGTCAGTGGCAAAATCCTTGGATGTAAGCGGTTCAGCAGCTTTGATTAAGGTATCGTTCATGAGATAGAATTATAAAACTCAAAGGTAGTACATACATTGATAACGCAAATACTAATCAAATATTAAAATGGGGGGTCCTCAAGGATTTTTTTGCAGGGCCTCCCAGTATTCTGCCGCCCTCCGGGTGTGGGGGATCACGATCGTACCCCCGACAATATTGGCTACGGCAAAAACTTCGTACATTTCCTCGGTGGTGACCCCCAATTCTGCGGATTTTCCGAGGTGGTACTTGATGCAGTCATCACACCTCAGGACCATACTGGCCACCAGTCCCAGAAGCTCCTTGGTCTTTTTACCGAGTGCGCCATCTTCATAAGTGTTGGTATCGAGGTTCCAGAGCCGCTTCAAGACCAGGTTGTTCTTGGAGAGTATGACCTCATTCATCCTTTGGCGGTACTCGTTAAATTCGTCTATAGCTGGGTTCATAATAAGTAGGTGGTTTGGGGTTTTAGCCTTCAAAGGTAGGGTTAAAGTGGAGTTTAAAATCCGCGGCGGGTTCCCCTTACAGTTCAATTTCGCTAATTTTACCGGTAAATGCTTTCATATGGGTGATATTCAATACGATTTTGCAATGGTAGGCCTGGGAGTGATGGGCTGCAATCTTTTGCTGAATATGGCGGACAAGGGATATGCCGCCATCGGGTATGACAAAAACCCGGATAAGACCTCGGCTTTTGAGGCTTCTGGCACCCCGGGTACCGTCATCAAGGGGGTCAATTCCCTGGAGACCATGGTAGGGCTCTTGAAAAAGCCCCGCAAGATCATGATGCTGGTTCCAGCCGGGTCACCGGTAGACAGCGTCATCGAGGACCTGATCCCACTTTTAGATAAGGACGATATTGTCATTGACGGCGGTAATTCCCACTACACCGATACCCTGCGAAGGATCGGATCACTCAAGGACAAGGGATTTCATTTTATGGGAATTGGGATTTCAGGGGGAGAGGAAGGTGCCCGCAGGGGGCCCAGCATCATGCCAGGAGGAGACGAAGGCGCCTACAAGCAGGTCGAACCCATTCTCAAAGCCGTAAGCGCCAAAGTGGGAGATGACCCCTGCGTCGCCTACCTCGGAAAAGAAGCAGCCGGCCATTACGTCAAAATGGTGCATAACGGAATAGAATATTCGATTATGCAGCTGATCAGTGAATGCTATGACCTGCTGCATACCGCAATGGATTATTCCAATGAAGATTTGCACCGCCTGTTTGCATCCTGGGACCAGGGTCCGATGAAGTCTTTCCTGCTCGAAATCACTGCGGCCATCTTCGCCCGAAAGGATGACAAACCCACTTCAAACTACCTGGTGGACATGATTTTGGACCGGGCCGGAGCCAAGGGCACCGGGCAATGGACCTCCCAGGAAGGCCTCGATCTGCCGATGCCCATTCCCAATATTGATACGGCAGTCATGATGCGCAACCTTTCTTCCCTGCTGGAGCAAAGACTTCTTGCCTCGGAGATTTACAGCGGGCCCACTCCGAAGATCTCCCTGCCGAGGGCTGAGGTCGAGTCCCTGCTTTTCGATGCCTTTTATTTGGCCACCGTACTGAGCTATGCCCAGGGGCTGGCGCTGCTCACCAGGGCCTCCGCGGAACGGAAGATGGAGATTCCGATGTGGGACGTGGTGAGTGTCTGGAGGGGAGGATGCATCATCCGGTCCGCCCTGCTGGAGAATTTCAGGGAAGCCTACAAAAATCCGGCACTGGCCAATTTATTGCTGGATCCCCCGATTGCTTCGATGGTCAAACCACTTGAGAAGGGACTGGCGCAGATAGTACAGCTGGCAGCCCGGCACGGAATTCCCGCGCCGGGACTGATGTCCGCCCTGAATTATTATCACGCCTACCGAAGAAAAACCCTGCCCACGAACCTGATTCAGGCGCAGCGCGATTTCTTTGGCGCCCATACCTATCAGCGGATCGACCAGCCGGGAATATTTCACACCCAGTGGTAAATACTCATATGATTTACTACACATCACTTTAAATTGAACCCATGTTAGATTATAAGAAAATATCGCCGATGCTCATCTTCATTTTTGGAGGCAGCGGCGACCTGAATTTCAGAAAACTGACCCCCGCCCTTTACAACCTGTATCTCGACCAGGCCATGCCTGAAAATTTCTCCATCGTGGGAATCGGGCGCACGGCCTTTGAACAGGGAGATTACCTCAAGAAGCTGAAGGAAGGTATCGATGAATTCTCCCGAAGGAAAGACGACCAGGCCAGCTGGGAAAAGTTCTCGGCGCACATCTCCTATGTGGCCATGGATGTAACCCAGACGGGAGAATATGTCCAATTGGAAAAAATCGCCAAGGAAACCGAAAAACAGTTTGGGTTACATCCCAACATCATATTTTATATGGCCGTAGCGCCGCAGCTGGTGCCTACCATAGTCAAAAATCTGGGCAAACAGGGCATGTGCCGGGACCGGAAATGTACCCGGATCGTGGTGGAAAAACCCTTTGGACACGACCTGGAAAGCGCCAGGGAAATGAACCGGATGCTCGGGGAATTCTTCCAGGAAGAACAAATCTTCCGGATCGACCACTATCTGGGAAAGGAAACCGTGCAGAACATCCTGGCCCTCCGGTTCGCCAATGCCCTTTTTGAGCCGATCTGGAACCGCAATTATATCGACCATGTACAGATCACGGCCGCAGAAACCGTCGGGGTCGAAGGAAGGGGGGGATATTACGAAAGTTCGGGGGCGCTCAGGGACATGATCCAGAATCACATACTGCAACTACTCTGTATGGTGGCGATGGAAGCCCCGGTGTCTTTCGAGGCCAACGAGATCCGCAATAAAAAAGTCGATGTCCTCAATGCCATCCGGCGGATCGGAAGGGATGAAGTCCATGACTTTGCAGCCCGCGGCCAGTATGGCCCCGGCTGGATGAAAGGAGAAAAGGTCGTGGGCTATTGTGACGAAAAGGGAGTGGCTGCCAATTCCCAGACAGAGACCTTCGCTGCCGTAAAGTTTTTCATTGACAACTGGAGGTGGCAGCATGTACCCTTTTACGTGAGGACCGGAAAATATCTTCATGAGAAATCCACCGTACTGAGCATTCAGTTCAAACCGGCACCGGCCTATGCCTTTCCCAAGGAAGCAGCTGAAACCTGGCGGCCCAACCGGCTGACCATCAGCATTGCCCCCGAAATGGATATCTGTCTCAGGTTCCAGGCCAAGCGGCCCGGCCAGAAGATGATCCTCAGCCCGGTGGACATGGTGTTCAATTACAAGGACGAGTATGAAGGGGAGGAACCGGAAGCCTATGAGACCCTGCTTTATGATGTCATGGAAGGGGATGCCACCCTTTTCATGCGGGCCGACCAGGTGGAAGCAGCCTGGGAAGTGGTGATGCCCATCCTGGATGCCTGGCAGGCCAGAAAACCGGTGGACTTCCCCAATTACGCCCCGGATTCCTGGGGACCGGAAGATGCCGAAGCCCTGATTGCCAGGGATGGGCATAACTGGATCAACACGGTGCCCAAATAAAAATGATGAAAATTCACGTATATAAAGACCCCGAGACCCTGGCGCGCAAGCTGGCAGCCTGGATGGCAGACCTGATCAGGGATACGCTCCGGAACCAGGAGTTTTTCACCCTTGCCCTCTCGGGAGGGGAAACCCCGAAAATCCTTTTCAGGGAACTGGCCATCCGCTACACCGAAAAAATTCCGTGGAAAAGGATTCAGCTCTTCTGGGGAGATGAAAGGGTAGTACCCTTCTCGGATGAAAGAAGTAATGCCCATGCGGCTTTTGAGTTGCTGATCCATCAGGTGGATATTCCTTTAAACCAGGTCCACCTCATGCGCACGGACATTGAACCGGTCTTCGCGGCCCAGGAATACGAAAAAATGCTCAAACCCTTTTTTGACCATACCCTGCAGTCTTTTGACCTGGTATTGCTGGGGCTTGGCGATGACGGTCACACCCTGTCCCTGTTCCCCGGTTCGGCCCTTCTTGAAAATACCACGGGGTGGGTAAGTGA
>JAJXYG010000307.1 GCA_021780705.1 Bacteroidota bacterium | reverse complement strand
TCGGCCCTCCCTCAGGGGACCAGTTGGAAGCCAGGCATTCAAAATGCATTCATAAACTGAGTTTAAACTAATTTTTAACGATGAGCACAATTACAATTACTGCTGCCGACATCAATAAATTAAGGCAGCAAACCGGAGCCGGTATGATGGACTGTCGTAAAGCCCTCACCGAATCCAACGGAGACTTTGAAGAGGCAATTGATTACCTGAGAAAGAAAGGACAAAAGGTGGCCGCACTCCGCGGTGACCGTGAAGCCAAGGAAGGAGTGGTCATTGCCCAGACTACTGCAGATCACCAAACCGGATTTATCATCAATGTCAGCTGCGAAACTGATTTTGTGAGCAAGAATGCAGACTACATCGCCTTTGCACAATCCATCATGGAGGCAGCGGTTGCCCACAATGTCAAAACGGTGGAGGAACTGTCTGCCGTTAAAATTGACAATGAGACCATCGCCGACAAACTCAATGAACAGGTAGCCAAGATCGGTGAAAAAATCAGCGTCTCCCGGTTCGAAAGAGTAGACGCCCCTTATGTGGCGGCCTACATTCATGGCTCTTACCGGATGGGAGTCCTGGTGGGAATGACCCAGGAAGCAGAAGATGCCGGAAAAGATGTAGCCATGCAGATCGCAGCCATGAACCCCATCGCCATCGATGCGGAATCCGTACCTGCCGAAACCATTGCCCGCGAGAAAAGTATCGCTCTCGAACAGGTGAAGGCAGAAGGAAAACCTGCAGAAATGGCTGAAAAAATCGCACAGGGTAAGATCAATAAATTTTTTAAAGAAAGCACCCTGCTGGGTCAGGCATTTGTAAAAGATGCCAATAAATCAGTGGCAGATTACCTGAAAAGCGTAGATCCAGCCCTGAAAATCACCGAATTCAAGAGAGTGGCCCTCGGGTAATTCCCTCATCTCTTTTGCCCTACTGCCCCGGATAACCCGGGGCATTTTTTTCGTACGTGCGCAATCCCCAAATCCGTGGACGGATCGTGCATAAATCATTGGATGGCCGGGACCGATTTTAATTAAATTTGACCTCCTGCCCTCACCGGAAATTCCCTATTTCGGATGGTCCGTTGACAGGCGGTAAAATCACGATGATGAATACTGAAAGCTACCAGATAAAACTTCCCCAGTTCGAAGGACCCTTTGACCTCCTGCTTTTCTTTATTGAAAGAGATGAACTGGATATCTATAATATTCCGATTACCAAGATCACCAATGAATTCCTGGACTACATCCATTCCAGCGAGTCTCTCAATATAGAGCTGAGCAGCGAATTCATTCTTTTCATCAGCACCCTGATGAGGATCAAGGCCAAGATGCTGCTGCCCCGCAAGGAACTCGACGCCCAGGGCAATGAAATTGATCCGCGCCAGGAACTGGTGGACAAAATACTGGAGTACAAGAAATTCAAGGAAGCCTCCCGGCAGATGAGCGAAATGGAAGCCTTGAGGATGCTTATGGTGAAACGGGGCAACATCCAGGATGAACTCAGCCGGATCGGTGAGGCCGCAGGGGAGGGGACCGAAATTCAGGCGGTCTCCCTGTTCAAACTCATGAAGGCCTTTGAAAAGGTGGCTACCCGCCTGCGCGACAAAAGGCATCAGCCGGTCCATACCGTAGTGCAATATGCCTACACGATGGAAGGTTCAAGGAAATATATGCTGGAACTGGTGAGAAAAGAGCAGGCGCTTTCCTTTGAAAAGGTATTTGATCATGCAGATAACAGATTACATGCCATTTTTCTGTTTCTCAATATGCTGGAACTGATCCAGCAAAAGTATTTCACCATCCTCATCGGGGAAGGGGTCAATAACTTCATTATTGAATATAACAATGAAAGACCGGAAGACCCGGTGGAAATTCCGGCCTTCCCGGTTGATCCCAGCCAAAATTGAGTGGAGTGAATTTATTCGCTGAGCACCGGGGTCTGGGTGATGTGCGCCATTTCCCTGATGGCCTGGGCAATATGATCCGGGTCAATTCCTACTTCCCTCTGTAATTCTTTCAGCGTTCCGTGTTCTACAATCATGTCCGGAATTCCGAGCACCTTTACCCGGGCTACATAATTGTTTTCCGCCATGAATTCAAGGATGGCGGAACCAAAGCCCCCTTTGACCGTACCGTCTTCTACCGTGATGATCTTTGAATAGCGGGCAAAGACTTCATGGAGTAACTTCTCATCAAGAGGTTTTACAAAACGCATGTCATAATGGGCAGGATTGATCCCTTCTGCCATGACCTCCCGGATGGCAGCTGCGGCAAAATTGCCGGGATGTCCAAAGGATAGAATGGCCATCCCTGTGCCGTCTTTGAGCTTTCTGCCCGTGCCGATTTTTATTTCCTTCATCCGGGTCTGCCATTCGGCCTTGACCCCCTCTCCCCTCGGATAGCGAATGGAAAAAGGACCTTTGGTTTTGGGTAATTGGGCCGTATACATCAAATCCCGAAGCTCACTTTCATTCATCGGGGCACTGACCACCATATTGGGAATACAGCGCATAAAGGCGATGTCGTAAGCACCATGGTGGGTGGGTCCGTCTTCGCCGACCAGTCCCGCACGGTCCAGGCAAAATACCACGGGCAGGTTCTGAATGGCTACATCATGAATGACCTGGTCGTAGGCACGCTGCATGAACGAGGAATAAATGTTACAGAAAACCTTCATCCCCCGGGTAGCCAGACCCGCACTCAGGGTAACGGCATGCTGTTCACAGATGCCCACGTCAAAGGCACGGTCAGGCATCTTATCCATCATGAATTTCAGCGAACTTCCGCTGGGCATGGCCGGGGTGATCCCCATGATCTTGTCATTTTTCTGTGCCAGCTCTATGATCGTATGGCCAAATACATCCTGGTATTTGGGAGGCTGGGGCAGGTCAAATTTTTTCTTGTAGATTTCCCCGGTTACCTTGTCGAACAATCCGGGCGCATGCCATTTGGTCTGGTCGAGCTCTGCGTGTTCATACCCCTTACCCTTCACCGTCTTGATATGCAGCAATTTGGGTCCGGGAATCTCCCTGAGATCCTGGAGGGTGTCGACCAGTTTGGTGATATTGTGGCCGTCAATAGGGCCAAAATAACGGAGCTGCAGGGCTTCGAAGAGGTTGCTGGAATTGCTTACAATCCCCTTGAGACTGGCTTCCAGCTTGGAGGCCATGCTCCGGGAGAACTTCTTGCCGGGCAGCTTACCCAGCGCCTTCCACAAATCATCCCTGAATTTGTTATAGGTCTGTGAGGTCGTAATGTCGGTCAGATATTCCTTCAGGGCACCGACATTGGGATCGATGCTCATGCAGTTGTCGTTCAGGATTATCAGGATATTGCTCTTTTCAATTCCGGCATGATTGAGCGCTTCAAAAGCAAGGCCTGCCGTCATGGCTCCGTCACCGATCACGGCCACATGCTGCCGGTCGGTCTCCCCCTTGTAATGAGAGGCCATAGCCATCCCCAGCGCGGCAGAGATGGAAGTGGAGGAATGTCCCACCCCGAAAGTATCATATTCGCTTTCCGAGCGTTTGGGAAAACCACTGATCCCCTTATACTTGCGGTTGGTCTTGAAAATATCCCGGCGTCCGGTCAATATCTTGTGTCCATAGGCCTGATGACCCACGTCCCAGACGAGTTGGTCATAGGGGGTGTTGAATACATAATGAAGCGCTACAGTGAGTTCTACCACCCCGAGGCTGGCACCAAAATGCCCGCCGTGCACACTGACCACATCTACGATATACTGACGTAGTTCATTGCTCAGTTGCAACAATTGCTCCCTGTCCAGTTTTTTCAGATCGGCAGGGGAATCTATTTGTTGTAATAAGGGTCCCGGCTTGATTTCCATAATGAGAAATATAATCAGTAAAATTAAGGCATTTTGTCAATAGCCCCGCCCTTCCTCTAGGGCAAATGCAGCTATTCTTCCAATCTCTTATCCCCAACCATAACGCGTGAAACCCCTTCCCATTATCCCAACCTTCCTAAAGGGACCGAAATGGGGTCAAAAAGCGCGGATCAGGGCAATTTTCCAGGTACCGGAACCGCTCACTAAACCGGCAGACCCCCGGATAGTCTCCCTTCAGCCCTTCCAGGTCCCGGATGATCTGAAAATGAAGGTGCGGGGGCCAGTGACCATTTTCCAGTTTGCCACCGAAATGCCCAAGCAGCCGGCCCTTTTCAATCCGCATCCCCGGTTTCAGGGGCTCCAGGTCTCCCAGGCTGAGATGCCCGTAAAGGGTGTGGAACCTGCCTTCAGGTCCCTGGTGGCTTAACAGGATCGTGGCTCCATAATCCCCTGGAAGAGAGTTAAAAGCCAGGCTGTGCACCGCTGCGTCCAGGGGGGCAAAGACCTCCGTGCCTTCACTCCCCCAGATATCCAACCCAAGATGAAACCTCCTCGGCTCCCCGGTGTCGCCAGATTCCGCAAGCCCAAAAAGCGGACTTCTTCCGTAAAAATCCCTCTTTTCCCCGTAGCCCCCATACCCGAAGAGGGCACCTGCCTCCCTGATTTTAAGGCGGATATAACCTTCCAGCGCAGCCATATCGCAGACGTCCAGTTGATTTAGTTCCGGATTACTTTCCGAAAGGTCCAACCCCACTGCATGATGGATTTCAGGATCAAAAGCGATCAGTGGGGCCGTATCTTCAATTGGCAGGTTCATCATACAACGGCAAGGATACCCCGTAGCTCGGCTAGCGGGGAGGAATTGCCGGTTCCTTTTTTGGGTGAAAAAAATGGTGTAATGTAGTGTGGGA
>JAJXYG010000368.1 GCA_021780705.1 Bacteroidota bacterium | reverse complement strand
TTTGACATTGTGTCCGATCCTTACATTATTGCCAATATAGGTGAAAGCTCCGATGAAGATATTCTCTCCCAGAATTGCCGTGGGAGCAATATGTACAGGTTCCTGGATACCGGTGAGATTGCCCTTTGCCATCTGCTCATAAGTACTCAGAATACTGGCGAAGGCAGAATAGGCATCCGGGACCCGGATCAGGGTGGCATTTACTTTTTTTTCCACCACCTGGGCCTCATTGATAATAATTACCGATGCCCGGGTGGAATACAGGTACTCCTCATATTTTGGATTGGCCAGAAAAGCCAGTTGGCCCTGCTCCGCTCCTTCCAGTTTCCCAAATGAAGATACCGAGACCCCAGGGTCACCTTCAATTTTTCCATTGATCAGGGTGGCTATCTGTGTTGCAGTAAAATCCATAATATTATGCACCTATCTGTATCGAAGATAGAAAATTTTGGGAGTTATGGCATTTTTATTTGGGTTCGGGAAAACAAATGTAAAATTTTTTTGCCGTCGTAAGTAAGGTCTGGGTGATCAGCGGATTGTCCACTTCCGTAATGTCCTTGACCGACTGGTCCTTAAAGAGGATCCGGATATGTTCCCCCTGGCTGTTGTAGGTTTTGTTTACCGCTTCCCCAGAAAAGACAATATATCCGGCCTCCTGCCGGCTAAGGTGGAAGTCCTCCATGGCCCTTTGGGTTTTGTCACCCAGTACCTTGTCCGATATCCGCTTTCCAAAGTATCGCACCTTCAGCAAATGGCGGTCAATGATCCCTATGCAAAGAAATGATAAAATTTTATCGGGATGCCGGGTCCAGCTCTTGATGGCGGTCAGCACATCATAATCATCCAGGGTGCAAAAGTCCTCCAGGAGGTCGCCAAAGTCGCGGGACTTAAACCGGGAATGCAAAAAGGTATTCAGGCTCCCGGTTGGGGCCTGTGCCCCCAGCTCCCTGGCCCTTCGGATGATATGAACCAGCATCCTTTCTGCACAAAGGACGGTCTTGTGGAGATATACCTGCCAGTACATCAGGCGCCTGGAAACCAGGAACTTCTCGATGGAATATATTCCCTTTTCCTCAATCATGAGTTGTCCCTGATGTACCACCAGCATCTTCAGAATCCGGTCATATCCGATGATCCCCTCACTGACCCCGGTAAAGAAACTGTCCCGGATCAGGTAATCCATCCGGTCCACATCAAGCTGGCCGCTGATGAGCTGGTGAAAGAATTTCCGGGGATATTCATTTTTGAACATGGCAATGGCCAGGCCCAGTTGCCCGGAAAATTCTCGATTCATTTTTTCCATGATCATCAGGGAGATCTCCTCATGACTGACCCCCTCGATCAGGACCTTTTCCAGGGCATGGGAGTAAGGTCCGTGACCGATGTCATGGAGCAGGATGGCCAGCTTGGCCGCCTGCTGTTCGGCAGGGCTGATCTCTACCCCCTTACCCTGCAATTCAGTCAGGGCGCTCCCCATCAGGTGATACGCTCCCAGGGAATGATGCAACCGGGTATGCACGGCGCCCGGGTACACCAGCTGGGCCATCGCCATCTGGTATATCCTTCGCAACCGCTGATAATACCGGTGGGAGATCACCTCATATATCAGTTCATCGTCGATCGTAATAAACCCGTACACCGGATCATTGATAATTTTCCTATATCCCATTTTTCCAAATTGTTAAAAAAAACCGGTCAGTTTGCAAAGGTAGTTTTTGGCGGGGGAATAAATTACATTTGTGCGCCTGGCCCATGTCTATGAATCTATGCTAACTGCCACACCTGATTTAAGCTAGATCATCATTGGGGTAAAAAATTTTACTCATGAACCATACGAAAATCCTTTGGGTAGATGACGAAATGGAAAGCCTGAAGTCCCAGATTTTATTTCTTCAACATAAGGGATATGAGGTAACTCCGATGAGTAACGGCTTCGATGCGGTTGATTTTGTCAGAACCCATCCCACTGATGTAGTACTGCTCGATGAAAGCATGCCGGGAATTTCAGGGCTGGAAACCCTTCAGAAGATCAAGGAGATCAATTCACAGATTCCGATTGTACTGATTACCAAAAACGAAACCGAGAACCTGATGAATGAGGCCATCGGCTCGCAGATTACCGATTACCTGATCAAGCCCGTCAATCCCAACCAGGTCTGGCTGTCCCTTAAAAAAATTATTGACAACCGCCGGCTGGTGGCTGAAAAAACCACCATTGCCTATCAGCAGCAGTTCCGGGAGTTGTTCATGGCCCTTAACGACAATCCCGACTACCGGGGCTGGATGGATTTATACCGCAAGCTGGTTTACTGGGAACTGGAAATGAAGAAAAGCGACAGCCCCGAGATGCAGGAGGTCCTGCTTACCCAGAAAAATGAAGCCAATACCGAGTTTTACAAATTCATTGCCAAAAACTACTCGGAGTGGATGACCAATCCGGCGGCTGAGGCCCCCATCATGAGTCACAACCTGATGAAGTTTAAGGTATTTCCTCATGTGGATAAGGAAGTACCCACCTTCTTTGTCCTGATTGACAATCTTCGCTTTGATCAGTGGAAGGCCATTCAGCCGATTTTTGCAGAAAGCTTCCGAATCCAGGAAGAAGAAACTTTTTATTCCATACTTCCTACAGCCACCCAGTACAGCCGAAATGCAATTTTTGCAGGAATGCTCCCCATTGATATTGAAAAGCATTTCCCGACCGAATGGAAAAATGATGATGAGGAGGGTGGCAAAAACCTCTTTGAAGCGACATTCTTCCAGGCCCAACTCAAAAAACTGAGGAAAGAGGACCTGAAATTTTCCTATACCAAGGTCACCAACCACCAGGACGCCCAGAAACTGGTGGAAAATATGCACAACCTCCTCAGCAATGACATCAATATCATTGTATACAATTTTGTAGACATGCTCAGCCATGCCCGCACCGAAATGGAGGTGCTGAAGGAACTGGCTGCCGATGAGGTGAGCTACCGCAGCCTTACGGCATCGTGGTTTGAGCATTCCCCGCTCCACCAGGCGCTTAAAAAAATCGCCGACAAAAAAATCACCCTGATCCTTTCCACCGACCATGGCAGTGTGCGGGTAAATTCTCCGTCGAAAGTGATCGGGGACAAGCAAACCACCACCAACCTTCGCTATAAACACGGGCGCAACCTGAACTATGATCCCAAGGATGTGCTGGCTTTCCGTGATCCCAAGCAGGCAGGACTTCCGGTACCTAATGTGAATTCCTCCTTTATATTTGCCCGGCAGGATGGTTATCTCTGCTATCCCAATAATTATAACCAGTTTGCCAACTATTACCGCAATACCTTCCAGCACGGCGGAATCAGCCTGGAAGAAATGATCATCCCGGTAATCCGGATGGTCTCAAAGACGTGATGCGCCATTTGCCAATGTTGGAGTATTTTTGTACCAGAAACCCACGACCATGAAATACAATGCGGCCAACCTGAAAAAATTAGAAGCCATTCTGGAAGAATCAGGGTACATCCTGCGCTATGAAAGAGGTTCCTTTCAGAGCGGGTATTGCATACTGGAGGCAAAGAAGATTGTGGTGCTGAACAAGTTCCTGAATGCGGAAGGAAGGATCAATACGATTGTCGACCTGATTCCTTCACTGGACATCCAGGCAGACTACCTGACCCAGGATTCCCAAAAATTGTACGAAGAAATCATGCGCAAGCAGGAATTCTCCCTGAATTAAGCTGGAATCATCCCGGTTCATAATATACTAATTTGGAAAAGGCAAAGTATCCCGACATCAAGGTTACCTTTTTGGGCACCGGTACTTCCAGTGGCGTACCCATGGTGGCCTGTCCCTGTGAAGTCTGTGCCTCCCCCCATGACCGGGACAAAAGACTGCGCAGCAGCATCCTGGTGCAGAGTGCCACTACCACCCTGGTGGTTGATACGACCCCTGATTTCAGGACCCAGATGCTTCGCGAAAATGTCCGCCAACTCGATGCCGTCCTGTTCACCCATCCCCACAAGGACCATATAGCCGGACTGGATGATGTGAAGGCATTCAACTATTTCCAGAGCAAGCCCATGGCCGTATATGCCAACCTGCTCACCCAGAAGGCACTGAAAAGAGAGTTCTATTACATTTTCGAAGAAAACAAGTATCCCGGAGTCCCCGACATCCGGCTTCATACCATCGACCTCGACCCGTTTGTGGTAGGAGATATCACGGTGACCCCTATCCTGGTATACCACCTGGAAATGCCGGTCCTGGGATTCCGGTTCGGAAAGTTCACCTATATCACCGATGCCAACCGGATCCCGGATGAGGAAAAACAAAAAATCCGGGGAAGCGAAGCACTTGTGCTCAATGCCTTGAGAAAAAAGCCCCATATTTCTCATTTCAACCTGGAAGAAGCGGTCCAAACGGTCCGGGAGTTGGAAATCCCCCATGGGTATTTCACTCACATCAGCCACCAGCTGGGACTTCATGACCGGATCAACGCAGAACTTCCCCCGGGAATCGAACTGGCCTGGGATGGCCTGACCCTCGCCTTTTAGTCAATTTGCCACCTTGGACCACCCCTCTTCCTGCCGATCTTCCCGGTGGATGCCATCTTAAAGAATTTTCACACCTCTGACACAGAAGTGATATACCATAAAGGTTTTCAAAAAGTTACTACAAACTAACGCTTGTTAGTTTATATAGTCTATTTTTGTACTCCTCAATATTTATTATGGATCTCAGTACCAGTGACCTTACTTTACAGGTAGCCCAGTCCGCAAAGGATTTTGCCAACCAATACA
>JAJXYG010000056.1:3707-4789 GCA_021780705.1 Bacteroidota bacterium | reverse complement strand
ACATACCGAAATGGTCAATCGAATCGACAGCTTATTTGAAAAAAAGAGAAAGAACCTGCTGAGTATTTATTTCACGGCAGGGTTTCCGAAATTACAGGATACAGGTACAATCCTCATGTCCCTTCAGGCACATGGAGCCGACATGGTGGAGATCGGGATGCCCTATAGTGATCCGCTTGCGGACGGACCGGTCATCCAGCATAGCAGTTCGGTAGCTATCCACAACGGGATTACCATTGAAAAGTTGTTTTCCCAGATAAAGGAGTTGAAGGAAAAAATAAGGATTCCTTTAATTTTAATGGGTTATCTTAACCCGGTGTTGCAATATGGGATGGAAGCATTTTGCAGACAGGCCCATGAAGCAGGAATCGATGGGGTAATCCTTCCGGACCTCCCTTTATCGGACTATGAAAAGGAATATAGGCCGGTGTTTAAGAAATGGAACCTGCACCTGATCTTCCTGGTCACCCCGGAAACCAGTACCGATCGGATCCGCAAGATGGATTCAGCCAGCGGGGGATTTCTCTATGCAGTATCTTCCACTTCTATCACAGGGGAGGACAAGAACCTGGGTGCCCAGGAAAAATATTTCAAGCGGCTGCAGGCCATGAAACTTCGAAATCCCGTCATGATCGGATTTGGTATCAAAGATCACCGCACATTTACCGAGGCCTGCAAGTACGCCTCCGGGGCAATTGTAGGCACTGCCTATATCAAAACGATAGAAAATTCCGTTTCATTGGACAAGGATACCCGGGAATTCATTAAGAAACTGAAGTGATAGAAATCGGGACGAAATTCCCGGACAAAACAGATAAATAGGAAAATATAAAGGCATGAAAAAATTATTATGGCTTTTGGCTTGTGTGCCCCTGGTGGTATGGGGCCAAAAGGAAAAGAAGTCCCATGAATCTCCGGCCAGGGAATTTGTCCTTTCAGGATATGTGAAAGGGTTTCCCAATGGCACCCCGGTTTCGTTTTTGAACCAGCAGACCGGCCAACCTGAACAGCAGGCTACCATCGAAAATGACCATTTTGTGATCAAGGGATCCATGGAGGAACCCAATTTCAAAATCCTCATA
>JAJXYG010000056.1:0-3697 GCA_021780705.1 Bacteroidota bacterium | reverse complement strand
TATTCAACAACAGGCCCCCTGCGGTGGTCCTTTTCCTGGATAACAGCCATGTGGTGATCCGGGGTCAGAAGGATTCACTGCAAGATCTATCCATTAAGGGATCACCGTCCCAGGACCAGTTTATGGAATATGCAAAGGCCACCCAGCCATACGCCCAGTTTTTCCAGCAGGGAGCGACCATAGATCCCCAATCGGCTTCGGCGGTTGAAAAGATCAGTGAAGATTTTGTCAAAAAGCATCTGCATTCTTATGTGGCCCCCCTGGCATTGATCCGGATCATTCAATCTACTGATGATATTCTAAAAGTGGAAGCCCTCTTTAAAGAGGTGTCAGCCCCGGTAAGAGCAAGCACCATGGGACAATATGTGGACCAGCAGATTCAATTGGGCAAAATCAATCCCGTGGGTTCAGTGATCAAGAATTTCACCCAAACCGATACGGCTGGAAAACCATTGAGCATCACTTCATTAAGGGGAAAATATGTACTGGTGGATTTCTGGGCCAGCTGGTGCAGGCCCTGCAGGATGGAAAATCCCAATGTAGTGGCTGCCTACCGAAAATTCCACGAAAAGAATTTTACCATTCTCAGCGTATCACTGGACCAGGCAAAACCCGCCTGGATAAGTGCCATTAAAATGGACAGCCTTACCTGGAATCATGTAAGCGATCTGAAAGGCTGGGGCAATTCCGTAGCCACGCTGTTCCGCATCACCAGTATTCCACAAAATATTTTAATTGACCCCAATGGTAAAATTATTGCCAAGAACCTGAGGGGACCCATGCTGGAAAGTGAGCTGGCTTCAGTATTGAAGTGAGAAAGCTGGTTGGTCTTTTTGAAGTGCCGGGATGTCTATTCCTCGATTAACTGTCTTTTATAAATCTGGACGGTATTTTCAAGTCCCAGGTAGAGTGCATCTGAGATCAGGGCATGGCCAATGGAGACTTCCAACAACCCCGGAACATGTGCTGAGAAATAGTGCAGGTTGTGTAAATCGAGGTCATGGCCTGCATTGATACCCAGTCCCAGTTCCACAGCTTTTTTTGCGGCCTCCCGGTAAGGGGAAACAGCAGATTCGTGGCTGGAAGTGAGAAAATGTTTCGCATATCCTTCCGTGTATAGCTCTATTCTGTCCGTTCCGGTATCCCCGGCCCCGGAAATCATGTCGAGAACCGGATCCACGAATATGGAAACCCGGATCCCTGCACCCCGGAAGATTTCGATGACCTCTTTCAGGTACCCCTGGTGGGTAACGGTATCCCATCCATGGTCAGAAGTAAGTTGTCCCATGGCGTCTGGTACCAGGGTAACCTGGTCCGGGGTATTGGCCAGCACGAGGTCCACAAATTTTTTTTCCCGGGGATTGCCTTCAATATTAAATTCGGTGGTGATGACCTGTTTAAGCTCGTACACATCCTTATAGCGGATATGCCTTTCATCCGGCCTGGGATGCACCGTGATCCCATCCGCCCCGAAGTGCTGGATATCCACTGCGGCTTTGATCAGATCGGGGGTATTTCCTCCCCGGGAATTGCGCAAAGTGGCAATCTTATTAATATTCACCGAAAGTTTGGTCATGATTATTCGAGCGCAACGGCCACGTTTAAATTCAACTGGGTGCAAAGTTAGGCATGAATTTCGAACATCATATGGGTGATCCTTTTTAAATTTGAAAGAGGCACCTTGCCTCTAAAATTGAATTTTACAATATGGTCCGGTTTAACGCTTTGATTAAAAGGTTTGGTGCCCAGGGGGAAAAAACTGGCTGGACCTATATCGAAATTCCGGAAAAGGTCACCTCCCAGCTCAAACCTGGATTCAAGAAAGCTTTTCGGGTTAAGGGCTCCCTAGATGCCCAATCGGTCAAACAGGTAAGCCTGATTCCGATGGGAGAAGGCAATTATATCCTGCCTCTCAATGCCTCAATGCGAAAGCAATTAGGTAAAATGAAGGGAGATATCCTGGAAGTCCAGCTCGAGGAGGACACCCGTCCCTTGAAGATCAATACTTACTTCCTGGAATGTCTGAAAGATGAGCCTTCCGCATGGGAATTCTTCCATACCCTCCCGCAGGGGCACCGTAATTATTTTAGTAAATGGATTGAAAGCGCCAAGACAGATCCTACCCGGGACAAGCGGATAGCCCAGGCAGTCAATGCCCTGGCCCGCCACTGGGGGTTTTCGGAAATGATACGGTTTTCAAAAAAGGGTCCTTTTTAATTGAGGACCTTCCATTTCCAATGCTTTCGTATTTTTAAATTTTAAACAACTTCCGATCGTACCGGATAATCTGCTTATTAAATGGCACAACACCTACTGGAAAGGAGACTGAGTCTGGGTCAGGCCTCTGCAATTAACATGATCGACATGGTGGGGATTGGCCCATTTATCACCCTACCAATGGTGATCAGCATGATGAACGGGCCCTATTTTCTTTACGCATGGGTGGCAGGCGGAGTGCTCTCCTTTCTGGATGCCATGATCTGGAGTGAACTCGGTGCCGCTTTCCCTATGGCGGGAGGTTCCTATAATTTTCTCAAAGAGGCATATGGTAAGAAAAGTGCAGGCAAAATGATGAGTTTCCTTTTTGTCTGGCAGACTATGATCCAGGCCCCGCTGGTAATCGCTTCGGCTGCCATCGGATTTGCGAAATATTTCTCGTACTTGTTCCCTCTCACCCTTTTTTGGGAAAAGGTAGTGAGCGGCACTGTGGTGGTCCTCATCATCATCCTGTTATATCGAAAAATTGGCGCGATCGGCAAGATCAGTGTATTTCTTTGGAGCGGGGTCATCATCACCTTGTTTTGGATCATTGGAGGTGGTTTGGTGCATGGAAATTTCCTGGCACCCATTAAATCGATCAATTCAGGGCTACACCTGGACTATGGCTTTGTGGCAGCCATCGGGTTTGCCAGCGTAAAATCAGTGTACAGCTACCTTGGATATTACAATGTGTGTCACCTGGGCAGTGAGATCAAGAACCCCGAGAAAAACATCCCCAGGAGTATGTTTATCTCCATTGCGGGAATCGGTTTGTTGTATTTTTTGATGAACGTGAGCGTGGCAAGTGTCATACCCTGGCAAAACGCCATGCACAGTAAATATATCGTCAGCGAATTTATTCAGATCATTGCTGGAGGGACAGCGGCCAAGATCGCCACCTGCCTGATCCTATGGGTGGCCTTTGCATCGGTATTTTCTGCTACCCTGGGCTATAGCCGGATACCTTATGCAGCGGCTGATGACGGGGAATTCTTTTCCATCTTTAGCAAACTCCACCCCACCAAGCATTTTCCCTATGTCTCCTTGTTATTTCTCGGCGGGATTGCCTTTGTGTTTAGTATTGAATTCAATGCCGATCTGGGAAAGGTCATCAGCGCCATTCTGGCCATGCGGATCATCATTCAGTTCATCGGCCAGGCGGTGGGATTAATTGTAATGAGAACCCGGAGAAAGGAAGTGGGGTTTCCCTTCAAAATGCCCCTATTCCCCCTGCCAGTAATCCTGGCCATCGGGATGTGGCTCTTTATCCTGATTTCTACCGGTAGCCACCTGATGGATTGGGCCCTGGTGATAATTGTATCTGGAATAGTCGTATATTTTGTGAAGGCCAGGCTCGGCAGGGAATGGCCTTTTCAGAATGAGGTGGTTAAAGTGGAACCCGGTTACGAAGATGATTGATTTCCTTTTGCATGGATTC
>JAJXYG010000157.1 GCA_021780705.1 Bacteroidota bacterium | reverse complement strand
ATGGGATCATTGGAGGGACCGGGCTTTTCTCCAATCTTTCCAGTTCAGGATCAGGCTTAGCGCCAGGCTGCAAAAGAAAATTATGACGGTAAACGTTTCGACAAGGCTATCGCTTAAGTGTATCCCAAACAATGCAGCAATCAAAAAGGTAATATAGGATTGGGGCATGTCATGATTTCCGAGATGGGCCCGAACTTCCCAGTGCCATTCCGTGCAGAAGCAAAACCCCCATCCATACCATATACCCAGTATGAACCAGGATCCGGCGGTAAGCAACATGGTTAGGAGGTGTAATTTCCTTGTTTTTTTAAATGCCCATCCAATAAGATTAAACAGGGTAAACACGGTATGAAAAATGAAGAAAAATATATTCAGAAATTCATACATATTATTTCCAATGTACTGATAGTGGAATTTAGTACTTTCTCCTGAAATTCTCCCTACGATTTAGCCACGTTTAATTTGGGTGCCATGTCTATGTCCTATTGTTAAATATGATACGAAACCTGCCAATTTTTTAATAATTCTGCAGTAATAATTGAAAAAATAAAATGAAAAAACTATGAAATACAGTATTCAGGTCCCTTTATAATTATGTAACTTTATCGAACATTTGATTTGTTTGATTTTTTAACTTTCACGGAAATGATATTTCATCATCCATGGTTCAGGCGAGAAGGACTCTTTTTCAAACCAATAGCCTTTATGGGGTGGCTATTATTTGTGGCAGGGATTATATTTTCGGTTTATGTATTTATTGCGATTGATCAAAAATCACATTCAGCCAGTGATACCCTTATGAATTTTGCGTTTAATTTTTTGCTAATTGCCTGCGGCTATAGCCTAGTAGGTTATCTGACTAGCCGAGATAAAGAAGGATAGGAGCGGGTGGGGGGTAGACTATAGCACCATTTGAGTATTCACATGTAATAATTGCCTTTTATTTCAATAAAGGGAAGGTAAGGAGTTACTTGTTTGCATCGAATTTCGCTGAAATTTTGTGTTTATTATAGGCAAGACCCGGCCCCGAATCCCGGTGTTGGGACAGGAAGATTGTTTAGACCTTGGTTCACTCATAGCATAAACTTTTAAATTGAAAGGATGAATAAATGTACGTTCCTTCTGGGGTTCTTATTATTGGCAGGAGGCTCAAATAGTTTTGCACAAAAGAATGGTATTTACCATAAGGGATGGATAGATTTCAATAAAAATGGCCGGGAGGATGTATATGAAGATCCCACAAAACCTGTTGACCAGCGGGTGGCCAATCTCCTTGAGCAGATGAATGTGAATGAAAAGACCTGCCAGCTGGCTACTCTTTATGGCTATGGGGCAGTGCTCAAGGACCGGCTTCCCACGCCTGCCTGGAAAGATAGTGTCTGGAAGGATGGAATTGCCAATATTGATGAACAACTTACCGGCTTAAGGAAAGACACCGTCTATGCCTATCCATTTTCAGCACATGCCACTGCACTCAATACCATTCAGCGTTTTTTTGTGGAGGATACCCGGTTGGGTATCCCGGTAGATTTTACTACCGAAGGGATAAGGGGATTAAATTCGATGAAGGCTACCTATTTTCCTGCGCAAATTGCCCAGGCATGCACCTTTGATACTTCCCTGGTGCACCAGATAGGGGAAGTTACCGGAATGGAAGCCCGAGCCCTGGGATACACAAATGTCTATTCACCCATACTGGATATAGCTTCAGATCCTCGTTGGGGGAGAATTGTGGAGACCTATGGCTGCGACCCATTTTTGGTCGGGGAACTGGGCCGGCAGCAGGTGTTGGGCATTCAGAAGTACCACGTAGTATCCACCTGCAAGCATTTTGCGGTTTACAGCATTCCTATTGGAGGCCGTGACGGGGAGGCAAGAACCGATCCCCAGGTGCCGCGCCGGGAAATGGAGGAAATATACCTACATGCTTTCAAAATTGCCTTCAGTGAGGCGCATGCCATGGGCACCATGGCATCTTATAATGACTATGACGGGGTACCTATTATAGCCAGCAAGCATTTTCTTACTGACATTCTCCGCCATCAATTTGGTTTCAGGGGGTATGTGGTGAGTGACAGCAGGGCCGTTGAATTTCTTTACAGCAAACACCATGTAGCCAGGGATGAAACAGATGCAGCCCGGCTGTCACTTGAGGCAGGATTGAATGTGAGAACGGATTTCTCCAGCCCTGCTGAATTCATTATGGCGGTAAGAAAAGGGATACGGGATGGGAGAATTCCTATGTCCGTCATCAATCAGCGGGTGCGCGAAGTGTTGCGCGTGAAATTTTGGATCGGTTTATTCGATCATCCCTATGTAAAAGATCCTGCGGCGGCAGATACCATAGTACACAGTGCAGCCTCCGTAAAAATCGCCTTGAAAGCTGCCGAAGAGAGCATCGTGTTGCTGAAAAATGAAAGTGATCTTTTGCCACTCGATAAGGAAGAGATTCACTCCATTGCCCTGATCGGCCCTAATATGAAAGAGGAAAAGAGCTTGATATCCAGGTATGGTCCCCTGCATACCCATGTAATTACCGTGTATGAAGGAATCAGGGAGGCACTTCCTTCCGGGGTACAGGTCTTCTATGCCAAAGGTTGCAATCATGTGGATCCCAATTTCCCCAAGAGCGATATTGAAGATTTTCCCCTGACAGACCAGGAAGAAAAGGATCTGGATGAAGCCGTGGATGTTGCACGAAAGGCTGATGTGGTGATTCTTGCTATGGGTGATAATGAAAAAACCATAGGGGAAAGCCATTCCAGGCTCAATTTAAATCTGCCGGGGCGGCAGGGGTTGCTGGTTAAAAGAATTGCGGCCCTGCATAAACCCACAGTCCTGCTTCTGGTGGGTGGGCGACCCTTCACCATAGATTTCGCAAGTGCCCATATACCTGCTATCCTGGAAACCTGGTATCTGGGAGAAAATACGGGGAAGGCCATAGCTAACGTACTTTTTGGTAATTATGATCCAGGTGGTAAGTTATCGGTGCCTATTCTCAAATTTGTGGGCGAGGTGCCGCTCTCCTTTCCGCTAAAACCAGGAGCGGATGGAAGGGGGGATGCCCGGATCAATGGCCCTTTATATCCCTTTGGTTTTGGTTTGAGCTATACTCAATTCCAATACAGCAACTTAAGGGTGGATCCCTCGGGATCAGGGTTGAACGGGGAACTTCGGGTGAGCTGTGACATCAAAAATACCGGTAAAAGGGAAGGGGTGGAAATTGCCCAATTGTATATCCATCAGGTGGTGAGTTCCGTCATCACCTTTGACCGTAAACTTCGTGGATTTTTGAGAGTGGACCTTCAGCCCGGTCAACAAAAACGTGTGGTGTTCCATCTGAAGAAATCAGATCTGGCCATCCTGGATTCCCAAATGAAATGGAAAACCGAGCCTGGATGGTATGACATCATGATTGGCGCTTCCTCCACGGATATTAGACTTCAACACCGAATCGATCTGGGTGAATAGTACAAAGGGTCCGGTTGGTTTTAAGTAATCCTGAAGACACCCAGGTGAAATGAAGCCCCTATGCCAGGGAATTGGGAAAGGAATTCCTGGGACTCCATGATTCCTAAGATATATCACTTATTTAACCCCTTTATGTACTTTGGAACCGGTATTGGATGAAGTAGTTCGAGTGGTTTTGGATCATTGCAGGACTTCTCAATACCTATATGGGCAGGGTGACACTTAACCGGCAACCCGATCCGGGGGTGGTGTCAAATTTAGCCTCACCGTTTAGGGCTTCCGCCCGATTGCAAATATTGGTGATTCCAATTCCACTACTGACTTTGGATATGTCAAAACCTCTCCCGTCATCATGAATTTCCATAATTATATGGCTTGGTTCGGATCTGATATGAAGTCTAACTTTTCTTGCTGCCGAATGTTTATCAATATTGTTGAACTGTTCCTGAATAATCCTATACATAGCCAGACGAATATCCGGATTGAGGATTTGTTCATCAAATTTCCTCACATCCGTGATCAATTTCAATTTGCTGCCCAGGAGACTTGCTAAAATTTTAATTTCTTCCTTGAAGCTGTTCTTAAGATGTCTGGGAGCTACCAATTGATGAGAAAGATGCCTGATTTCATCAATTGCCATTTGAATATATTCGTTTCCAAGGCTTGCATTCTCTCTGGGATCCCCCTGTTCCTTGATAATCCTGCCCAGATATAATTTCGTGGCTGCCAGAATCTGTGCTATGTTGTCATGTAATTCCTGTCCAATTTCAATTTGTTTTTTTTCCTGGGCTATAATGGCTGCTTTGGCCAGTTCGGTATGATGCCGTATCTGTTGTTGCAGGAATTCTTCCTGAATCTTTTTGAGTTTTGTTATATCGGTTTGGACGGAGAAGTATTTGATTAGCCGCCCGTTATCGTCTAAGACCGGGTGGAGGTTATAATTCACCCAATATTTCTGGCGGTTTTTGCCATAATTCAGAATTTCACCTTTGATGGGTTTTTGCCTTTTTATGGCAAGGCGGATTTTTTTTACTTCGGTAGGATTCTTTTCCGGACCTCCGAGGAGTTCTCCCGGGGTATGATGGATGGCTTCATACAAGGTATATCCGCTGGTTTTTACAAAACTGTCATTTGCCCAGATAATCCGCTGGTCTGCATCGGTAATAACCACCAGGTTTGATGTTTCCTGGATTACCCTCGACCAGAGATCCAGATTTTCCCGGTTATGCCTGGATTCAGTGATGTCATTAAAGGTAAAAACATGGCCTCTTAATTTGGAACGGGCACCGGTCCGGACACTTTCCTTGCAGACAGACAAC
>JAJXYG010000156.1 GCA_021780705.1 Bacteroidota bacterium | reverse complement strand
GTGACGCCTGAGGAAACTGTCTCTTTGGAAGTATCCAGGGGGACGGCAGTAGTAATCTGGTCCAGGAACACGGGTTGAGAGGAAGGCGGGGTTCCCTTGCGAGCGTTACCGATCTGGTCTGCGTGATCTGACGCAGCTGGCGCGGGGTTAACTGAAGTGGGCGGCGGAACCCCGGGGATCAGGCTTGAGGATTCCAGGACCGTAGCAGCCGCTTCGGAATCCTTGGCCGCGGGAACCGGTGGCATGAACCAGGCGGTCACAGTATCGGAGTGATTGTTCCCGGTCATCACATATACCATCCGGACACTGTCTCCTGCCCGGTGGCGGGTCAACAGCACCGGGACCTTGGCCTCTGCGGCATCTGCAGCTTCCTTTTGGGTAGCGGTCGCAGGTGTCACCGGCTGGGGCGGAGGCTGTACCGTCGTCTTTTGTAATATGGTGGAATCTTTAACTACGGTAGCAAGCATTTTGGAAAAGGCATCCTTCCTGGCTCCCTCTGCAGTATTTTCCGGATGTACTTCCCCTCCCATGGTGATTTGGAAGGACTGCCGGTTAAACAGCCCCCATCCCTTTTCCCCAAAGTTCTTGAGCAGGAACCCCAGGTTCTTTCCGCTCACCTGAACCGGAAAATTTTCTTCGGGGAATTCGTTCTTCGGAAATCCTACCACCAGGTTGTAATTCCCATCTTCCATCTTGGGTATAATTACATAGCCGTCCGTGGAGGAGCTGATAATTTTACCGCCGAGTCTTATATAAAAGGGCTGCAGGTCGCTGGTCTGAATATAGATAAAATGAATTTGCTGCGACCGGGCAGTCAATCCTGCCAGGGACAGAAACATACTTACTATCATAAACCTAATATACCTGCTAGCCATAATAAGCAAAACTATTTAATTAAATCACATTAAGGACCGGCAAAATAAATTTTGGTTTCTTTTTACATTAGGCACTTACTTTTGTTGCCTAGAAATTACCATTATGAAGAAAATTGTGTGGATCTCCTTACTGCTGACCTTTGGCGGGTCTGCCTTCTCACAAAGCCAGGAAGCGGCGGCCTCGGATACCTCCTGGATGCATATTTACCGCAAGACCGCTACCAAGATCAATGACCTGGTGCATACCCGGCTGAAAGTGAGTTTTGATTATGACAAGGCCTGGATGTATGGAGAGGCCTGGATTACCCTGCACCCGCAATTCTATCCCACCGATTCATTGACATTGGATGCCAAGGGGATGGACATCCAGGTTGTGGACCTGGTGAAAGGCTCCAGAAGATTGCCACTGAAATACACCTACGACAGCCTTCAATTACACATCACCCTGGATAAAACCTATTCTGAAGGCACCGATTACACCCTCTTCATCCGGTACATTTCCCGGCCCAACCTGCTGAAGGAACATGGCAGCGCCGCGATTACCGATGCCAAGGGACTCTATTTCATAAATCCCAGGGGCACCGACAAAAATAAGCCCATTGAAATCTGGACCCAGGGTGAAACAGAATCCAACAGCGTGTGGTTTCCCACGATTGACAAACCCAATCAGAAGACCACTGAAGAAATCTACATGACTGTTCCTGCCAAGTATGTCACCCTGAGCAATGGACTGCTCATCAGCCAGAAGGCAAACCATGACGGCACCCGGACGGATTACTGGAGACTGGACCTGCCGATTGCCCCTTATCTGTTTTTTATGGGAGTGGGGGACTATGCCATTGTCCATGACCACTATAAAAATATCCCGGTGGATTATTATGTCGAACATAAGTATGCCTCTGTGGCCAAAAAGATCTTTGGCGAGACCCCGGCCATGATCGGATTTTATTCAAAGATTCTGGGAGTACCCTATGTATGGCCTAAATATGACCAGATTGTAGGGCGCGATTATGTCAGCGGCGCTATGGAAAATGCGACAGCCACCCTTCATGAAGAAGATGCCTATCAGAATGCCCGCCAGCTGGTGGATGGCAACCGGTGGGAGGATGATATCTCCCATGAACTTTTCCACCATTGGTTTGGGGACCTCGTGACCTGCGAAAGCTGGAGCAATATCACCCTCAACGAGTCCTTTGCCGATTACGGGGAGACCTTGTGGGACACGTACCGCCATGGCCAGGACGCCGGAGATGCACGCAGTGAGCAGGACCGGGAAAATTATTTGGCCAACCCGGACAATGAGACCAAGGACCTGGTCCGCTTTTATTACAAGGACAAGGAAGATGTGTTTGACGGGGTTTCTTACGCAAAGGGTGGGGCCATTCTCAATATGTTGCGGCACTATGTCGGTGACAGTGCATTTTTCAAATCCCTCAACCTCTACCTTAACAAATATAAATTCAAGTCCACCGAAGCGCAGCAATTGCGGCTGGCCTTTGAAGAAGTGACGGGAAAGGACCTGAACTGGTTCTGGAACCAGTGGTATTATGGCAGCGGCCAGCCGGATCTGACGATCAATTATGAGTACCAGAATCAACAGGAACGCGTCATTATAGACCAGACCCAGAAGACGGGAAAAGTATTCAAACTCCCATTTTATATTGACGGCTATAGCAAGGGATATCAGAAGAAACGCTACCCGGTCTGGGTCAAGAACCTTGCGGACACTTTTTATTTTCCCAGTGCCCAAAAACCCTCCTGGGTTAATGTAGATGCAGAAAAAATCCTGCTGGCCAAAAAGACTGATAACAAGGGTGCTGACGAATTTGAGCAGCAGTATGAGTTTGCAGGCAATTATATGGACCGAAAGGAAGCGTTGGAATATTTTGCACACAACAAGCCCGATGACCTTGCCATGGGCCTGAAAGACCGCTATTTTGGCCTGCGGCTCTATACACTCGAACATTATGAGAAGGGAATCACTTACACCGATCCCCCGGTGTTATCGGTAATCGAAAAAATGGCCGAAAGCGACCCCAGCAAAAAAGTCCAGGCGAAAGCCATTGAACTGTTGGCGAAGTTGGATAATGCCAAATACCAGCCTCTGTTCACGAAGTTTGTGGATGACTCATCTTATAGCGTGGCGGGTGCTTCCCTGGAAGGGCTGATCAAACTTGAACCTGATCAGGCCTACACATTGGCTAAAAAATATAGCGGGGATGCCATGGGGGAACTGGCCCAGGTGATTGCTTCTGTGCTTGCCAAAAATCCACACCCGGAAGATTTTCCGATCCTGCTGGACATATACCGCAATTCCCCGATTTCGCAGACCAAGGTCCAGGAGACTATCAATTTTGCCAAGTACCTGGTTACCGTGAAGGATAGTGCGCAGGCCAAAGAAGGGGTGGACGAGATCATGAATTTCAGAAATAAAATACCAGAGCAATACCGCAAATACGTAGATCCGGTGTTCAGGCAAATGTTTACCAGGATTGCAGGTACCCAGCGTGATGCCGGAAATTCCGGTGCGGCCGATTATATTGAAAACCTGATCCCATAAAAAATCCCCGATACCTGCCTGCGGCAAGGGAGATTGAATATTGACTTTGCCTGATCAATGGGCAGGTACTGAGTGCCCGGTGGTTTGGAACTTGTGCTCCCTGGTTCCAGCCATATGGCCTTATTGCCATGGATTATCCGGTCTTGTGCAACAGGTGGTCATGTGCGGGAATACCTTATTATACTGCCAGGCCAAGCCAACCCTCCAGGAAGTATGAATATAATGCATACATAGATAAACTACCCCGCTAGCCGAGCTACGGGGTATCCTTGCCGTTATATGATGAATCCTGGGGATGTGGCGGCAATATGACGCCACAGATATATAGTGACCAATTCAAAAAATATGCAAGCTTTTGTCCGGATTACCCCGGCACTCATCTGAGAAAAATTGCCAGTGGGGTTTATAGCAGCAAGACCAACCGGACCGAGACTCTTATGAAAAATATCCCGCATGACATGATGAGGGGGATATCCATACACTGCTACGTGGTTCCGGGTGACAACTGGAATTATAAGGGATCGGCGACCCACTTTGATGAACAGGAATATTTTACTTCCCTGAAAAAGACGCTTCTTATGGATACCCTGATCTGCGAGCACAGTGCGGTCATGGACAAGTATGATCCGGTGACAAAGGTGGCCTTATGCGTAGACGAATGGGGGATATGGACGGATGTGGAACCTGGAACCAATAAAAATTTCCTGTGCCAGCAACACTCGCTTCGCGACGGGTTACTTGCAGCCAGTTTCCTGAATATTTTTAATAACAATTCGGACCGGGTGCCCCATTTAAAATGCCAGGATAACTTTGTTTCTGATGTTATAAGAAACCCCTCTATAAAAGAGGGGTTATGAGTTTATTTGTGTCTTGATGAAACAATTGCCAATCTTACCAGCCGCCGCTGGCTCCACCTCCTCCGCCGCTACCGCCGCCAAAGCCGCCGAATCCGCCACCTCCAAATCCGCCCCCACCGCCACCAAAACCTCCACCGCCACCGCCAAAGCCACCACCCAGGAGGTTGCCTGCGATAAACCACGGAAGTCCTCCAAGCCCACCTGAACCTCTCCTGCTCATATAGGATCCGCCACCACCCCCGCCTCTCAAAAATCCAATGAGGACAATAAGCAGTATTACCAGCACAATGATGGTACCTACAGAGGGGGCCTGCCTTTCATTTTGGGGACTCCCCTTGTATTCACCCGCAGCGGCCTGAATGATGGCATCGACCGCCTTATCGAGACCGTCATAATAATCCCCCTGTTTGAAGTAGGGGACCATTTCATTATCTATTATTTCCTTGCAGGTTATGTCCGGAAGGACCCCTTCCATTCCATAACCGGTTTCAATTTTGACCTTA
>JAJXYG010000267.1 GCA_021780705.1 Bacteroidota bacterium | reverse complement strand
GTCAGCCAGGGAGGCATGTGGGAATTGATCATGCACGGCCCCGACGGCACCGACTATCCCAACAGGAGCAGGTTCCGGGAAATCGTAAAGCACAAGCGGATTTCCTTTGACCATATTTCAGACCCTAGATTCACTTTCACGGCAGATTTTACGGACCTGGGTGACAAGACCCAAATTGACATCCGCATGGTATTTGAAAGTGCCGCAATAAAAAATAAGGTGGTCACGGAATTCGGGGCCGCAGAGGGAATGGTCCAGAATGTGGAGCGACTCGATTTTTACCTTCAAAAAGGATACCCTGCCAGTGAAGTCACCTTTACCCGGATCCTGAATGCAGACAGGGACCTGGTATTCAAAGCCTGGACTGACCGGGGAATGCTGTCAAAATGGTGGGGTCCCAAAGGGTTCAGCTGTCCCACGTGTGACTTTGAACCCCGGCTAGGAGGCAAAATCTATATCGAGATGAAAGGACCTGATGGAACTGTGTATCCGATGGACGGAGAAGTGGTGGAATATGACCCACCCCGCAAACTGCGCTTTGTAAGTGCGGCCCTTGATCAAAACCGCAATCGACTCTTTGAGGTAGATAATTGTGTCACTTTAGAATCCCTGGAAGAAAAGACCCGTCTGACCCTCAAGGTCAGGGTGAACCATATCAAGCCAGGTAGTGAACCTTACCTCAAAGGAATGAACGAGGGATGGAGCCAGAGCCTGGAGCGGCTGCTAAATTTTGTGGAGTCCTGATAGTAATAGGATCAACCGTAGTTAAAGAATTGGCTAACCTGGAAAATTCAGAATGGACTGGGAGTAGAAGCAAAATCAATTTTACAGGTTAGCCAATAATTTCAAGGTAGCCGCACAATGGATCTGGAGCCTTTGGAGACAAGGATGGTCGCTGGATGGCTAATTTCTTTTGAGGATAAGTGGTTAGCTAGAATTAACCAGGAATTACCTTTTTTAGGAAAGGGTAGTCTGTTTTTCTAAAACAAACTGGCTGGGTTCAGTTGAAGAAAATCCTGCCATGGCAGGCCTTTATTTCCAACGAGTAAAACCTTGTCAGGATTGAATTTGGATTTAAAGGCAGACATGGCCGAAGTGGAACCTGCTTCCCCACTTTTTATTTCGAGGCCGATTACCCGCACTTTTCTTTCGATCACAAAATCTACTTCGGCTTCCCCTTCTCTCCAGTAATACACATTGAATTTTTCAGTATGCCCATAGTTGATGAGGTGCGCACCCACCGCTGATTCCACCATCCGGCCCCATTCTACAGGTTTGGCAACAGCCTCCTTAAACAGATCATTTCTCTGGGCACTTATTAATGCGGTATTATGCACCTGAAATTTGGGGCTGGATGATCGTTGACGGATGACGTCCGGGGTAAATTTCGCAATGCCTGCCAGTAAGCCTGCGGTATCCAGCAAGGATAAATAATGAGACAGGGTGGTCGTATTTCCGGCGTCCTTTAATTGACCAAGTATCTTGTTGAAGGACAGGATTTGCCCCGAATACAAACAGCCAAGTTCGAAAAGACGCTTCATCAATGCCGGTTTGTCCACCCGGGTCAGCATAAGAATGTCTTTTGAAATGCTGGTCTCGATCAGCGATTCTGTGATATAGGATTTCCATCGTGGTTCCTCCTCAATCAAGGTAGCAGCACCGGGATACCCCCCAAACCAGACATATTGGGACGCGTCCCATCCAAAAGCGTCCCTCATCTCCGCATAGGACCAGTGTCCCATGTAAGTGCTTTCAAACCTGCCTGCCATCGATTCAGTAAGCCCTTGCTGCAATAATAACCTGGATGATCCCAGCAGGATGACTTTCAGGTTGACATGGTTGCGGGTATCGCTGTCCCATAACCACTTTACGGTTTCACTCCAGTTAGGTATTTTTTGTATTTCATCAATTATCAAAAGGAATTCTTTCGATTCTCCCTGTTCCAGTTTTATTCGGGCAGCCTCCCATTGCTGTTCCAGCCAGGTTGAATTGGTGGCAGCGACCGCGTCCGCAGACACAAAGAGATGGTCCATTTTTACCCGGGCAGTCAGTTGAGTTACCAGGGTCGTTTTGCCCACCTGACGAGGGCCCATGATTACCTGCAGGAATTTCCTGGGTTCCCGGGTCCTTTTTATAAGTGTGTGCAAATGGGCTCGTTCAAACATGATATATAATTTACTCAATATATTGAGTAAAATTACTCAATATTCTGAGTAAATCCAAACCTGCCTGCGAGTGCCCGGAACATGCACCACCTGCATCACCTGCCTAAAGCAGCATTTGCATATAAATCCCAGGATTTTAACGCAATAGGGTGGCACTATCATTTTGAATTCCCTGGAGCTCCTCCCTTCAATTCTATCCAATCGATTTAAAATAACCGGATCTGGCTTCCCGGCCTTTGAAACAAACCGGTATTGAACTGCCAGCGGTCATCCTGAAGTCCAAAATGTGTGCTGTACTTCTTAAATTGCTGGTGAATCAAATCTGCAATCTGGCCTTCCCCCCGCATTCTCACCCCCCAGCGGCTGTCGCTGACTGTTCCGCCGTGGCTGCTTTCAATCAGGTGCCATACTTTACCCGCACGGTCCGGGAAATTCTTTTGCAACCAGTCATGAAATAATAATTTGACCGCTCCATTGAGCCTTATGAAGGTGTAGGCAGAAAATTTGGCACCTGCCGCCGCTGCCTCTTTCATGATGGAATGCATTTCGGAGTCGTTAAGCCCCGGAATGACCGGCCCCATCATGACCCCGGTATGCACCCCTGACTGGCTCAAAGATTCAATGACCTTCAGGCGCTGCGCGGCAGTGGTGGTCCGGGGTTCCATGACCCGGCGCAGGTCTTCATTGAGGGAAGTGAGGGTCACCAGGACGGATACCAGCCCTTTTTTGGCCATCCTTTCCAGGATATCCTGGTCCATCAGGATCCGGGAATTTTTGGTAATGATCCCCACGGGCTGGTGGAAGGACTCGCAGACTTCCAGGAGCTTTCGGGTCAGCCGGTACTTTTTTTCTGCAGGCTGGTAACAGTCTGTGTTGCCGCTCAGCATGATAGGGGTTGGTTCGTATCTGGGCTGCATCAAAAATTTTCGAAGCACTTCCGGAGCGTTAGTCTTCACAATGATCTTTCTTTCAAAATCGAGCCCCGCGCTGTAACCCCAGTACTCATGCACATTACGGGCATAGCAATAAATGCAACCGTGCTCACAGCCTGCGTAAGGGTTCATGCTATAGGCCATCGGCAGATCCGGGCTGTCGACTTTGTTGACCATGCTTTTTACCCGCTGCTCCTGGTATTCGGTAGCGACATCCGCGTCCTGCCAGTCATCAATGGCTTCCACCTGCATCTTTTCGGTTGAGTTTTTCAGGAAACGGTTGGCAGTATTGATCTGCGCACCTCTGCCCGACTTGTACTGACCCGAAGGCTCCTTCTTCTGGGGAGTGACTTTATGGGGATTGCGTTTGGGGGGAGTAGCCATGGATAAGTTTTAAGGAATTGATAAAAAAGTGAAGGCAGCCGTCAGGGAATTCGCGTCAATCAAATAATTGACCCTGCCTGGCTGCCACAGGCAAATTCAAAAAATCAAATCTTTCGAGCACCTGGAAATTTCTTTCGCTACGTTTCCGGCAAAGCAGCAGCATGGATGAAGCAATGAAGCTCCCGGTAAAATGCCGGTGAGAAAACTGATTCCAGCCCTGCTGATACTGCCAGGGTAATAATTTGGTGGCGACCGGAATATAAGGGGTCTCTCTAAAATACGGGGGATGGTCCCTGTCCGGAAGTAATAGTTTGTTCAGGCTCCTGATTTGGTGCACCAGCCTTTTGATGGGGATCTTGGTTTCCACATGAAAATAAATAGTATGGGTGGGAAAGCTTCCAAAATCCTTCAGTGCCACCTTAAACGGAGGAAACCCCATAGAGAGGACTTTCAGGTTCCTGAGGATATGCTCCTCGGCCCTTTCCAGCTGTCAGAAGGTGGCAAGGGTAATATAGGGGCCACCCCATAAGGCAGAATGGGATTGGTAATCCTTTGAAAACTGCTTTTTTATATTCATAATCCGCTGCCTTAATTCTTCATGGGGAAGGAGTACCAGCCGGTATTCCTTTTTCGGATATCCCTGCTTTTGGATCAGCCCATTGAGATGCATGGCTCAAAATTTTTTGGTGAATAGATCAATTACTACCTAAATTAGTATAAATTTACTAAATAATTTAGTTAATTTGCACCTATATTATATTTATCATGTTGCAGCTTACGCTTCCCGGAGGTTCCGGGCCCTTTGTTTTCAACCGACCCCAGAAGCAGGTTCCGGCAGAAATCCCCACTGAATCAATGGATTCTGAAGGTTTACCGATGGACCTGAACCAGTTATTGGCCCCCCACCAGGGTGACACCTTTGTGATGCAGGCAGGTACCGACCTCATGAGGCAGGCAGGCATTTTGCGGGGAGATCTGCTGTTAGTGGACCGGACCCTGGCGGTGAGGGATGGCAGCATAGTGATCGCCTGGGTGAATGGGCAACTGCTGATCCGGCGCTACCAGGAAGAAAGGAAATCAGCGGTGCTGTCGGTGGATTCCGGGGAACTGTCCCCACTCATAGTGCCACCGCACGCTGACGAAATTTGGATTTGGGGGATGGTGACCCATGTCATTCATCCCCTGTAGTAATCAGGGGGTTCATAAAAGAATAGGCTGCGAACAGACTCCGGATCAGGGCTGGCATTTTCCGGGGGTATAAAACGGGACCCCGGCACAAAGGGCAAAGCAGCTGTTGGTATAGGTATTGCCATCACAACCG
>JAJXYG010000313.1 GCA_021780705.1 Bacteroidota bacterium | reverse complement strand
CTCGGGGATGCCATAAACCATCCTGAAAACTCGACTATGTATTGTACTTTGAATCATTAGTCAGGGTTAAATACCCCGGCAGCTTGCTGCGGGGTAGTTTATCTAAAAAGAATTTCTTAATAATCCTAAAGACCTTTCCCGCAAAGACGGGCAGGCTACAAAATTACGTCATCTGGAGGAGGATGAATTTGGGACATATCCATGGGGAAGGTGTATCCTCCAGTGTGTGTTGGATTAAAGTGGGTTATTTAAGGTCAAATATCTTATCAGCTTCCAGCCAATTTTCCATCCTTTCGTACCGGGTATCCAGTAAGTTGTGTGGGCTGCTGAACATGATGGCTCTTCCCGAGAAAACACTCAAATTAAAATCGTGGTCATCAATGAGTACATCGCCTTTCAGGACACTCTTATCCCCGCAAAAGATTCTTCTTTTCCAGTGTATAAATGGAAAATACTGGTTCAGCCAGTCATTTTTATGATCAAGGGAAAAGGGGAATTCCATGGCTGCGGAGGCGATGTATACTTCAAACCGGTTGTGAAGCTCCTCTACCATTTCCCTGCTGTGTTCAATCACTGGTAGGTCCTGGAAGAAATCCTTGTGGTGAGGATACCCGTGGACAATCTTGCGGTGTTCTTCCGGGACAATCATGTGAAGCTTGGTGCCACGGAGGTCATCCTTGGTATATTTGACCCCAAAATCCCTTTCGTACCAGTCTAAGAACCGTTGCACTGCATCTGCGAGCACATCGTCCATGTCAATAAGTATTCTCATAAATTATTTTCAAGGATGTATAAACCAATTTCACCTATTAGATATTCTGCAGGCCATATAAGACAACCGCTACAAAGACTTCAGATCCGGTCGGTGACTTTCAAAGCAAAAATACAATTCACCTAATAATTATGGCGGGAAAAGAATGCCCTTACGGCATTTGAAAATTCCGGAGCCGAGGCGCCGTGGTCGTGATCGCCCGGTACGGACGCAATTTCGCTATAGCGAAGTAAACCGGCCAGTTCCCTGGCAGAACCATTGTCCTTGTCTTCGGTTCCACTGATGACCAGCACCGGCTGGGAAATTCTCCCCAGTGCTTTGCGGCTGGTGGATGGCTGAAACTCCTGCAAATAAGCCAGGGCCTGCTGGTCCAGTTTCTGTTGTTTCACGTAGCGCACCATCCCTTCCAGTTCAGGTACAGAATCTCCCCTCAAGGCATGATAAAACATGATTCTTCTCGGCCACTGGGGATTGGTGAAATCAGCTCCCATTCCGCCCAGGACCGCATCTTTGATTCGGGGATCCCGGACCAGGAGCCGGGCAGTAATAATGGAACCCCTGGAGTACCCTACTACACTATAATGGCTGATTTTGAGGCTACTTACAAGTCCCATAATGTCCTTTGCTTCTGCATCATGGTCGTACGCTTCAGGATTATGGGGTTTGCCGGATTTGCCATTTCCACGAAGATCCATTACGATGACCATGTACCCATGTAAGACAAGGTCCTTGTAGAGTGGGGTATGAGTCCATGAATTGCTGTGGACGATAAACCCATGCACCAGCACTACGGGTTTTCCTTCACCGCGAACTTCATAATAGATCCGGGTGCCGTCAAAGGAATGGAAATATCCTGAATCGATAGGGAATTTTGCCAATGCAATTTCAGATTGCGCGTTCCCGTTAGTGGTCATAAAAATGGCGACAAGCAGAATCAAATATCTCATGGTATCTCGTTTTTATGAAGTTATTTCAAAATGACTGAACCCTGATCACCAATTTTTAAAATTTCTTAACAGTGCTCCTTGGAGACCCTCCCAATTCGAAACAGGCGTTAATCACCTGTTTCCTGAAATCCACAAGTGACTGGGGAAGTGAGCAATGCAGGGACTTGCTGCCATTTGGATTATGATGACCCCGGCTTCCTGCGCCAGGGATAATGGGTATTTCCAATTTGGGGCTGCGAGCCGTTCATGTAATATTGCGATGAATTCAGAATCTCTTCAGAAATGGGGGATACCTTTGAGGAAACCTGAATGATATTGTGAAGAAAATTTTACTTGTTGCTCTTTTTAGCCTGGCCTGCGGTTTTCTATATGCCCAACTTCCCCAAAAGCCGGCGTCGAATCTGAAAATTAAGGGTAAGGTGAGGGATTCAGTTTCCCGTCAACCCCTTCAATTTGCCACCATCACCCTTTTTCGGCCAGGGGAAAAGAAGTCCGTGAATGGGGGTATTTCCGATAATAAGGGAAAGTTTGTAGTCAGCAGTGTCCTGCCCGGTACTTACCGGCTGGTGGCAGAATTTATAGGCTACAGACCCTATATTCTGAATAATTTAGTTATCAGGAAAACAGATCCGGTACTTGATCTTCCGGAAATTTCCCTGGCACCCAAAGTTACCACCTTGCAGAATATCAATATCTCGGTGGGTCAGAAACTGGTGGAAAACAAAATAGACAAACTGGTCTATAATGCGGAAAGGGACCTTACCTCGCAGACAGGAGTGGCTACCGATGTACTGAAAAAAGTGCCCGAAGTCTCGGTGGATGTAGACGGCAATGTGGAGCTTGCGGGAAGTTCCAGCATACGCTTCCTGATCAATGGAAAACCTTCCTCTGCATTTGGAAGCAGTCCCAGTGATGTGCTTCAATCTATTCCTGCCAGCCAAATAAAGAGTATTGAAGTCATCACCAATCCGGGTGCCAAATATGATGCCCAGGGGCTGGGGGGGATTATCAACATCGTTTTGAAGAAGGACAATTCTCAAGGTGTCAACGGGAACTTGTCGTTAACGGCCGGGACCCGGATGGAGAATGGCTCGTTCAACTTCAATGCCCGTAAAAATAATTTCGGGGTCAATGCCTATATCAGCGGCAATGGCCGGCTTACAGCCACCACTCCTTCAAACAGCGACCGCTTAACCAATGACACCCTGGCCAAAGAAAATATCCTGCTGCACCAGGATGGGTCCAGTGATTTTCACCGGCAGGGTTACCAGTCCGGGATCAATTTGGATTGGGATATTGACAAACGCAATGATCTTTTTGGTTCCATATCCTATGACAATTTCAGCAACATTGGTAACAGTTATACCTCCCAGGTCCAAACCTTCGTGGCAGATACTGGAGGGGTCCTTTCTTCCGCCTCATCTCAGCTTAACAATTACCACAGTTTTCATTTTCATAATACTGATGCCAGTATCAGCTACAAAAGGACTTTTGCCAAAGACGACCAGGAGCTTGATATTTCTGCCAATACCAGCCATGGCAACCAGGGGTCGGTAAACAACAATTACCAATACGACCTCCCTTCGAATTTGCTTTATTACAGTACCCTTAATTTTAACCCGGGTACCGAGGATGAGACCGAGATCAGGGTCGATTATACCCAACCCATTCAGGAAAAGGTGGTGCTGGGAATGGGGGGCAAGGTTACTTTCAACAATATCACCAGCAACTCCAATGTAGATGCCCTGGATTCATCCAGCGGTCAATACATCAAGAATAATTTTCTGTCCGAGCACCTGTCCTATCATCAGAAGGTTTATGCAGGCTACGCAGAAATCAGCTTCCCGGTATTTAAATGGTTTGATGCCAAATTGGGCGGCCGCTATGAGAGAACAGACATACAGTCCTTTTATTCCAATGCCCAGCAACAAACCACTACACCCGGATACAATACGGTCGTGCCTTCCGTATTCTTTTCCAGGAAACTTAATGATAAAGAACGGCTCCAGCTCAGTTTTTCCAAGAGAATTGAACGGCCAAACTATTGGGACCTCAATCCCTTTATTAATACTAGCGATCCCAAAAACTTCAATACCGGCAATCCCAACCTGAAACCTGAGATCGGGCTTCGGTATGAATTGGGGTATACCCGCACTATTTCAGGAGTGGGAATGGTCATGTTCAACCTCTTTTACCGGATCAGCGAGCATGACATACAACCTTTCATTGTGTATTACCCCACTTACCAGGTGGGAGACAGCACCTATACCAACGTCAATGTCAGTTCCCGGGAAAATATAGGTAGAGAAAACAATATCGGGCTGAATATTTTCGGCGATATTCATTCGGTACCTAACCTGAATCTGAGGACCAATATCTTTCTTTTTAAGCGCCATACCATCAATGCCATTGATCCCGGATATAGTTATTCCAGTTTCAACTACCATATCAACCTGAATGCATCGTACCAGTTCACTCATACCTTGCTGGCAGAGGTGTTTGGAAATTTTCATTCTGCCATCCACCAGGCCCAGGGACAGTATCCTGCCTGGACTTCTTATAGCATGGCCATCCGCAAACAATTCTGGAATAAAAAGGGAAGCCTGGCATTGACAGCCTCGAATCCTTTTAGCAAATACCTGAACAGAAGGATGGTGGTGGCCGGCCCCAATTTTACGGTAAACAGCATCAGCCGGATTCCGATCCGGTCTATAGGGTTGAATTTTACCTGGAAGTTTGGCAAACTCGAGTTTAAGGATAAAAATCAAAATCCGGGTGATAATAACCTCAATCCCCCGAGTGACAATGGTTAATCTGCCGCAATCTGGCTTTGACTTCACATTACAATGTGAGAAACGCCAGGGAGTGTTGTTTAGGAGCATCCTGAGGAAGGTGGAATGGATAGCCCTATTTTTTGGTGCGAAGGCAATTCAGAAGGGTCCCTGTTAATTTGAATTCTTTTTGGGGGGCATGAATGCCGGATCATTGAACATGGACTTGTTGAACAGGTAATATTTCCCGTCGTATTTGTTGCGCCAGTAACGGTGGCCATCCACATCAAAGTAATATCTTCCATCTATACTCCGGTGCGCCGCCCTGGCATTTACTGTGATCACCTTGGG
>JAJXYG010000105.1 GCA_021780705.1 Bacteroidota bacterium | reverse complement strand
ACCGCCGCTAGTCCGGTAAGGATTGATGCCACCCAGAAGGGCAGCCCCTGAAATATATTGCGCTTAATTTATTCGCTTTTTATCCTGTCGAAAGCCGCCTTCAAAATCCTTATGATCGTGCGAATCGTCATTTATTTAAGAATTTCCTAATGAACGACCACGTTCAAAGAACGTGCCATCGTAAGAATCAGGCTTAGCCTTCTCTAACGATCTTTTCCTGCTTCTCTGCCCTGACCAATGCCGGCGACTCTCGCAGGCCCTTCGGTTGCGTCCCACCCACCTGTATTTTTCTTCAGTATATCTTCAGTATATCTTCGGTATATTTTCCCGGTAGGCTCCTGCTTACCCGGGCACGCTTAATCACTCCATTCATCTCCCCTTTCATCTCCGCCTTCGCCACACCTTACACCTCCTATATCCGTTTGCCAAACCCGGGAATCCTGAGCCCGACTCCTTTTGTATTTTCAGTGGGATACAATCGATAATTTACTGCCTTTTGCATTTGCCCAAATTAATTCATCCTTGCATCCAAAACTCTCCTCACCTGATTTAGTGTATCTGCATAGCCACCAAGGACATATCCACCTGCTTTGCAGGTGGATTTCTGAGTTAAATTAAATCTTTCCTAAAAAGTATGTATTTAATTATCATCAAGTTCCTATTAAATGACAAATTTCCCTCCCCACTCCGCCAATTATTTTTCAGAGGCAAGTCTGTTTACCAATGCGCAGGGTTGAAAGCGGATTTTTATCCTGACATGGCGGTAATCGCTTTATCTGTCTGGTATTCCCGCACTTTTCAACAGGCAATTCACGTTGAATTTACCTGCGGGTTTCTCTGGGATGAAACCTTCCGGGGGCCTTGTTAAAATTATTCCCTGAGCCCTCTGGTGCCTCGGACTAGAATTCAACCTGGGAAGGTCCACCAACTGGGGTTAAGTACCGGTCCGAAAGATTGAATTTTTCAATCATGACTATTTTGTAATTACCTTCGCGGAAATTAAATAAAAATAATATTTCCACTGCATTGATGTATGACAAGCTGATAAAATACTTAGAGAAGATCAATCAATGGCGCAAACAAAGAATTTCCAATTCAAATTTTCTGATACTGGCTGCGGCTGTGGTAGGGGTCATGGGGGGAATCGCTGCTTCAGTGCTTAAAGAACTGACCCATTCCGTGGCCCAGTTTCTGCAAAGTGACCTTCACTGGAAATATAAATACTACCTCTATTTCTTCTTCCCTTTCCTGGGTATACTGTTCACTGTACTGTATGTAAGGCTCTTTATTCGCAAGAGTAAATTCAAGCACGGGATTGCCCCTATACTTTATAATATATCGCATAATTCCAGCAAGCTGGATTTCCACAATATTTATAGCCAGGTAATCTCCAGTGCCATTACCGTGGGCCTGGGGGGCTCCGCAGGACTTGAGTCTCCGGCGGTATCAAGCGGGGCTACCATAGGTTCGAGCATCGGCCGGTTTTTTGGCCTGAATTACCGGGATACCACCCTGCTTTTGGCATGCGGTGCCGCCGCTGGAATTTCCGGGGCATTCAACAGCCCGGTTGCCGGGATGATCTTTGCCATTGAAGTCATCATGCCTGAGTTCTTCATTCCTGCCACCATCCCCTTGCTCATTTCCTCGGCCATTTCCTCGGTGGTTTCCCAGATGATTTACAAGGAACCGCTCTTTTTGCTGGTGACCAAGGGTTGGATTATCAACTCCTTTTGGTATTACATGTTACTGGGGGTTATCATCGGCACTTACTCTATTTATTTTACGAGCCTGAATACCTATATCGGACGGCAGTTCAGCAGGATTAAGAATCCCTACAATAAGGTCTGGATCGGCGGGATTTCACTGGGTATCATGATCGCCCTGATGCCGGTTTTGTACGGGGAGGGGTACATCACCATACAAAAATTACTGGATGGAAATTATCCTTCCCTGCTGGTAAACAGTTTCTTTTCAAAATACCAGAATATCGGGTGGGCCATTTTGCTCTTCGCGGCCGTATCGGTCGTGGGAAAGACATTTGCCAGTATCATCACCCTGGTAACGGGGGGTAACGGAGGAATGTTCGGTCCCAGTGTGGTGGTGGGCGGCTTGCTCGGGTTTGTATATGCATTCGGACTCAATCTTACCGGGATGGTCCATCTGAAAGTGACCAATTTTATCGTTGCGGGTATGGCCGCCTCCATCAGCGGAGTCATGCATGCCCCCCTCACCGGAATCTTTCTGGCAGTGGAAATCACCGGCGGATATGTGCTGATGGTGCCCCTCATGATCGTATCGGCCATTTCCTATTTCATCAATAAAGGCATCCTGAAATACAGCATCTATACCAAGAGCCTGGCTGAACAGGGCAACCTGGTTACCCAGCAGGACAAGGACCACAGCGTGCTTAGAAGAATCAAGCTGAAATACCTTATTGAAAAGGATTTTGTGATTTTAAGACCTGAGGACACCCCGCATTCCCGCAGCGCAGATATCGTACACTCCATACGCAATATTTTCCCGGTAGTTACCCAGGAGGGAACCCTGACCGGACTGGTATTTAGTGACCAGTTGCTGGAATTGCTGGTGAGTGAAAAACTGGAAGATCAGAACCGTCCCATCAAGGACATATCCCAGCCACCCAATAAGATAATAGACATCAATACCCCGATGTATGAAGTAATGCGGATTATGGACAGCCTTGACGTAAGAATCCTTCCGGTAACCGGTCCCAAAAATTTCTATTACGGGTTTGTGACCAAGCATGCCATCTTCAACAAATACCGCCATGTGCTTATGCGCCAGGGAGATACCTATTTAGGTTCCTGAGTATCGTTGCGCCGGCCACTACCCAGACTTTCTGATCCTTTTTATCCGTGCAGATTGCTGCCACGATCAAAGCAACCCCATGCTTTCCATCCAGTGTTTGCATCGTTCTATCCACTGATCCTTGGTGGTGCCGTTATGCAGGCCAAAGCCATGTCCCCCCGCCTTGTAGATATGCATTTCTGCGGAGACTTTGTGGGCATTAAGCGCCTCATAGTACCGGATGGAATTCAGGACGGGAACCGTGCTGTCATCGCTGGCCTGAACCAGGAAGGTGGGTGGGGTCTGATCCGTCACCTGGAGTTCATTGGAAAAAGAATCAATCATGGCCTGGGTCGGATTTTTCCCGATCAATTGTTCCCTGGACCCCATGTGGGCGATGGTGCTGTTAAAGCTGATGACAGGATAGATCAGCAGGGCAAAATCAGGCCGCAAGTTGATGTCTTCAGGATTACTGATATAGCTTTTGACAAAATGGGTGGCTGCCGTGGAAGCTACATGGCCTCCCGCAGAAAACCCCATAATTCCCACTTTACGGGGATCAATATGGTACTGGGCGGCATGCATCCTTACCAGTTGAATGGCGCGTTGTGCGTCCTGAAGGGGCCCAATGGATTTATCAATCATGGAAGAGTCGTTGGGCAGCCGGTACTTCAACACAAAGGCCGCCACCCCCCATTCATTGAATTTCCGGGCTATGGCAAATCCCTCCTTTACAATGGAACTTACCCAGTATCCACCGCCCGGACAAATGATGACTGCCGTGCCATTGGCCACGGATGGATCCGGAAGGAAAATACCAAGGGTGGGCTGTGATATAAATCGAACCAGGGTATCCCCATTATTCTGGGGTTCCCACACTTCCTTTGTGGAATATTTCCTGGAATTGGGAACCTGTCCCTCGTATAGGGGTATTGTTTGTTGCGCGCCGGCTTCTTGCATAAAAAATAAGGATAGAAGGAAAATGACACCAAGTTTTCTCATAACAGGAGCAAATTTAGATTATAGCTAAGCTAATCATAATTTCTTTATGACGCGTTGAAATTGAAGGGGCCGTAGCAGTCCTTCAAATATTCTACCTTTGCACAATGTATCCACCTAATGCACCCGGCCTGAGGGTCGCCATCCTTGACTTATATGCAGGAGCAGAGAACCAGGGTATGAGAGGAATTCGTTCGATCCTTCATGAATTTGCCCAGGCCCACCGACTGGAATTGATCCTCGACGAATTTGAAGTCAGGCTTTCCGGCCAGGTTCCTGATCTCACTTACGACATTTATTTAAGTACCGGGGGACCAGGCAGTCCCCTGGAGAGCGAAGGAACCGAGTGGGAAGAAAAATATTTTGGCTGGCTAACCGGTATGGAAATGTGGAATAAAGATTCCCTGCGGGAAAGGAAGAAATATGCCTTTTTCATTTGCCATTCCTTTCAACTGGTCTGCCGACACTGGCAACTGGGCAAGGTATGCCCCAGACGATCCACTTCATTTGGCATTTTTCCGGTGCACCTCCTTCCTGAAGGGAGAAAGGAACCGGTATTTGACCAGATGAATGACCCGTTCTATGCCGTGGACAGCCGGGATTTCCAGGTAATTGAACCCAGAAAATCAGCGCAGGGGTCCTACCCCCAGATTCTCTGTATTGAAAAGGAGAGACCCCATGTTCCCCTGGAAAGGGCGGTGATGGCCATCAGGTTCAGTGACTATTTTTTAGGTACCCAGTTCCATCCGGAAGCTGATCCCCAGGGGATGAGCATGTACCTGCGCAGACCAGATAAGAAGGAGTCGATCATTGAAAATCATGGGGAGGCAAAATGGGCGGCCATGGTCCATCAACTGAATGACCCGGACAAGATCCGGTGGACCTACAGTCATATCCTTCCCAACTTTTTGGTATTGGCCCTTCAGGCAATCGAACACACTCCTGTGTGAATTCAGGGGATGGTGGGTGTAAAGGCTACATGATTTTAAAAATCCCTGTTCCCATGTGAGGGTTTCAAAGTAACTTTCCTCAAATTCCA
>JAJXYG010000106.1 GCA_021780705.1 Bacteroidota bacterium | reverse complement strand
TAGGCATCTACCTTATACCCGTGTTTCACGAGCACAGATCCTACGGCATGAAGGAGATCCGCATCATCATCAACAATGGCTATTCTGGGCATACTATTTAATTATCAAAAAGTATGCGGGATTTATAGCTTTCAGGAATTTCCCCTTAAAAGATGGTTAATTCAGAACCGGAGTTATGCCTACCTTCGAAGATGGTAGCATCTGAAGAATACCGGCTGAAGCGGAGGTAAGGGATCAGTGGGGCTATCCAGGTAAAAATACACCGTGGAAGACACGTCATCACTTCTATAAAAATTGGTCCATCCTTTGGGCAACCCAGGTTTGTTCAGATCCAGCGGCTTCCCGGGGTTGAATTGAGGATGAATCCTTCCATCATCAGTATAGGCCACGATCAAAGGGGCTCCTTTTTTCTGGTAGGAAGCCACTGAATCAGTGGGGGCTCCCCCCATTTGCTGCAAGACCACCTTACAGGATGACCTGAAGAAGATAGGATCAGGAATATGGAACCGGTAAAAGGCATACACTCCGGTGCTGTCCTCAGCCACCGTACACCCGTTAAACCGGTTGATAAATGCACCCTGCCCCCAGGCAGAACCAATATAATCTTCAGTCCCCGTTCCGTTAAGGGTGGGAAAATCCTGGTCCCCGTCCAGGTACATTTTCACTTCGCCTTCTCCGAACCAGGAACCCGGATAGCGCGGGTTTGCCTGAACCCCGACATTAACCCCCAGGAACCTGCCCCGCCCTGAGATTCCGGGCAACAGTTCAAAGGCTTTCCCAGGAAAGGTTGCGGTATCCCGGTGCCAATATGCGTGAAAATATAAATTGCGGGAATCCCAATCCCTCAGGTAGGAATAATCTACATCGTAGAAGAGATTATGCAAAGTGTGGGAAGATTCATTAGTGAGGGTAATCTTTGCCCCCTTTCTGAAGGGCATGGTCAGGTAGCTGACAAAAGACCTGCCTTCCCCGGTGGTAAAAAGCGCATTTTCAAAACGAACCATCCGGGCAGTCCCCATGCAAAAAAAATCGCCAAAGGGCACTTCCACCGCAGGTTTGGATTGGCCATCCCAGTACATCCGAAGTACCAGAGACCGGAGCATTTCGGGGGACCGGTCGTTGATTGTAACCCAAATCCGCTGAATCATTCCCTGACCTTGTATATCCAGCAGGGAATAGCTTTTCCCCGGGGGAATGCTGTCATAAGGATGGCCCTTCGCCTGGTAATTTTCCTTGCCCCCAGCCCCCTTTACTCCGTTTCGATTTTCAGGACTGCTCCAACGGGGAGTCTGGTTGTTATCAAACTGAAAAAGGGAGGTTTCTGGGTGAATTTGCCCGAAGCAAGTCACCCACAAACCCAACACCAGCAAGGTAAGGCACCATTTCATGATATATTATTTTAATACAGTGGAATTCCGGCAGTATCCCTTTTCCCTAGCCCCCCTAAAATGCAATTGTAAGGAACCAGTTGATCCGGGAAGTCTTCGGGGTTCCTTTAAAATTAAGGAAGGAAACTCAGAGTTCAGCTTCAGGAAGTTTATCCTTCACCACTACCAGGGTCGAGGGATCCACGGTAATGGGGACCACGCCTACCTGCACGACCGCTTTCTTTCCTTTCAATTTTATCAGGATGCCTACCTGGTTGTTATGCTTCATGCGCACCTTATCCCCTTCTTTTGCCAACTCTTCCGTCTCAATAAATTTGGTTTCAAACTTCTTTTGCCGTTTTTCTGCAGTTTGTTTTTCCCTTTGCTTGAAAAACAGGGACTGCATCATCCTGATAACTTCCTGCTTGTTGTCGGTCTTTCGCCATTCCACCAGTAATGACTTGATTTTTCGCTCCATATCCTTGAGGTACAGGTATTTTTCCTCATTGAACTTATTTTTATTCCTGAGAATTTCCACCTGCTGGCGGTGCTTCTCCTTATTGAGCACCACTTCAAGTTCTTTTCGCAATTTTTCATTTTCCCTGATCATTGCATCGAGCGTTTTTTTCTGGGTTGCCACCAGTTGCAAATCTTGTTCGGTCCGATTCAATAATTTATCCAGGCTGAAATGATTTTCATCCACCAGGGTCTTTGCCTTTTCAATCAGGCGGCGGGGCAGCCCGATCCTTTCGGCAATAGAAAAGGTATAGGAACTGCCGGGTTTTCCCAGCATGAGTTGATAGAGGGGTTGCAGGTTCTTTTCATCAAAGGCCATTGCTCCGTTGATCATTCCCGGCACTTTGGAGCCCATCACCTTCAAATTCAGATAATGGGTCGTAACAATCCCTATGGCATGTTTTCGGGTAAGTTCTTCCAGGATGACTTCTGCAAAGGCTCCTCCCAGATTGGGGTCGCTTCCGCTTCCCAGTTCATCAATAAAAAATAGGGTTTTCCCATTGGCATGCTCCATGAAGTATTTCATGTGCAAGAGGTGGGATGAATAGGTACTGAGCTCAAATTCCAAGCTTTGGGTATCTCCTATATGGATCATCAGCTGTCGAAATATTCCCAACTCACTATCGGGACTGCAGGGAATCAGCAAACCACTTTGCATCATCATTTGAAGGAGCCCTGCGGTCTTCAGGGTAACTGTCTTTCCCCCCGCATTGGGTCCGCTAATTACCAAAATCCGCTGATTTTCATTCAGGGTAAGGTTCACCGGTATGGTTGGTTTGCCAAGGCGGTTATTATATAATAATAGCAGGGGGTGGCGGGCCTCAATTAATTTAAGGCCTGCCTTTTCACTAACCAAGGGCATATTTCCCTCGTATTGAATGGCCAGTTGCGCTTTGGCCCTGATAAAATCAAATTCTCCCAAACCCAGATGATAGGTTTCAAGTAAAGGATGCATGGCCCTCATCCGGGAAGTCAATTCCTTCAATATCCGGTGCACTTCACTGTGTTCCTCCATTTCCAGGGAGTATATTTCATTATTGAGTCCAATAGTTTCCTCCGGTTCAATGAAGGCGGTCCGGCGGCTGTCACTTTCCCCATGCAGGATTCCCTTGATCATGCGTTTCTGTTCGGCAAAGACGGCCAGGACCCTTCTTCCGTTCATGAAACTTTCTTCAATCTCTGCCAGATAGCCCAGCTTATTCAATTTGCTTACTATCCGGTCAAAAAGCCTGCGCAATTCATGGCTTTTGCGGTGAATACGCATGCGAATATCCTGGAGGGCTTCTGAGGCATTGTCTTTCACCCTGCCATCATCGTCCAGCACTTCGTCAATCATTACCATGATGGCTTTTTCAAAATAAGTATCCTGGATCACCCGGGTCAAATAAGGGAAGGCTTCTCTTCGGGAATTGTCAAACCACCGGAAAATCTGTTGGATTGCCACTGCCAGCCTTCGAAACAAAAGAAATTGAGCTCCGGTTAAGGTCGAATTTTCAATTTGGAGCAGCCGCAGTTCTTTTTGCAGATTCAGTACCGCCTCATCCGGGAAATTGAGATTGTTTTCAAAAATCAACTGATATTCCCTGGTTTGATGAAGCGCGGGATCAATAAAATCTTTTCTGGTATGAATCCTCAGGGATTCAGCCCTGGTTCGTGCCAATTCACTGCGGCAAATCTCTGAAAGCAGCTGCTTCACCTTTTCAAATTCCAGTTGTGTGGCGGCAGATTCGGGAAATAATTTCATCTTGTTCTGACAAGGATATCCCGTCAGCCTGGCTGGAGGGATGGTTTAGAATATACTCAGGTTTTGTCCATGACCTACACAAAAATAAGGATCGTGTGAACAATTGCACTCCGGAAGGTCGGAAGCCTTCAATTTCCCTATATTTTCCCTCGGATAACCCCGGCAAAACTTCCCCAAACTGATAACCCAATGATGCCTGGAATTCGCCCCCACCCTGTCTTGCTGATAAAGTGCGCTGAGGGAGTGGCAAGAAAATTTCTGAAAATAATAATTCCAATAAAAATGGCTTCCCTTTCAGATAGGGTTGGGTTGCCTTAATTTTGCAGAAAGCAATGGTATATTTCTAAAATTGCCCATATGACTACCGGAATCCGAATTAAAATTTGCTGTATCAGCAGCCCACGAGAAGCTTCGCTGGCGGTAGCCTACGGCGCTTCTGCTATTGGCCTGGTAGGAAATATGCCCAGCGGACCCGGGATTATCGCTGATTCCCAGATCCGAAATATTGCCCAGGGGGTGCCTCCCGGAGTCTCTACCTTTTTACTCACGAGTGAAACCCGTCCGGACGCTATTGTCGCGCACTACCAGCGGACACACACCTCTGCCATTCAAATGGTGGACAGACTGGAAGGAAACCGGTTCGAGGCGATCCGGACCACACTGCCCCATGTAAAACTGATCCAGGTGATCCATGTCCTGGACGAACATTCCATCCAGGAGGCGTGGGAAGCCGCTCAACAGGTAGATGCGCTTTTGCTGGACAGCGGCAACCCCAAGCTGGCTATTAAGGAACTGGGAGGAACCGGTCGAACCCATGACTGGAAACTCAGCAGGAAAATTCGCGAAATGGTATCTGTCCCGGTATTTCTGGCCGGAGGAATTAATAAAGACAACGTCAGGCAGGCCATCGAATACGTACAACCCTTTGGTATAGACCTGTGCAGCAGTGTGCGTACCCAGGGCCAGCTGGATGAGCAAAAGCTGGACGAATTTTTCAATGCAGTGCGCTGAACGATGCAAAAAAATAAAAGAATGCGTGTTTAAAAAAGGCTAATTTTAAAAAGACGACTGGGCAGGCACTTATTTCTGCGGAAAGGACCCCTGCTACAGGAGGTTCGATCGCGGAAATATGAAGCAATATACCACACTCAAACTGCTTGCAGAAAAACTAGGGTTAAGTATCTCCACTGTATCAAGGGCATTGAAAGACCATCCCGACATTTCT
>JAJXYG010000189.1 GCA_021780705.1 Bacteroidota bacterium | reverse complement strand
GCCATATCCATGTGAATGGTGGAAATCACCGTCCGGCCCTCATTTTCATAAAGGGCAATTTTACAAGGCATAAAAATGGCAAACTCAGGGTGACTGGTCAGCATTTTGGAGGCAAGCTTTGCCTGACATACTTCATAAATAAAGACCTTTCTTTTGATCGGGAACCCTTTTTTCTCCAGAATTTCAAAATAATCGAATGTCTGCAGAATGGAGAATTTGTTTTTTTCGCATGCCTGTGCCACTCGCTGGGCAATCCGGTCTACAGGCAGGGTGCTTTGTATTTCATAGGTTAACATGGCAACCATATCCGCGGGGGATTCCATGACCTCTTTTGCATTTTCTATCATATAAATGGTTTTAATTTTTTTTTAAAATCAGATCAACTTTTTGTGTCTAGTTAAATACCGGCCTGGGGTGCGGGCCAGCCCCCAGTTTCCATTCGACATATCCCTGTTCCAAACCAATTGCCCGGAATTTATTTTTTTTCAGAATTTTTACCGCCTCGGAGGCCATGACGCACAAGGGGCCACGGCAGTAGGCGATGATGGTTTTGTCCCTGGGCAAATCCTTCATTTTTTCATTCAGGTCGGAAAGGGGCACAGAAACCGCATTTGGAATGTGGCCTTCCAGGTATTCTTTTTGGGGCCTTACATCAATCAGGAGCATCTTTTCCTTTTTGGACCGTGCAATGAGGTCTTCCAGGGTGATGGATTCTAGGACGTGCTGGTCAGATTTAAAATCACGTACCAGCCGGTCAATTTCTGCAAGGCGTCTGGCGCCCAGTTCCTTTATGGCCATCACCAGGCTTATTACGGAGTCCTCTGAAATCCGGTAAATGATATAATTGCCCTCCCGTGTGGTGTCTACCAGGCGGGCAGATTTAAGTACTTGCAGGTGTTGGGAGGTACTTGCCAACGACATGCCGATTTCTTTGGAAAGCTCCTCGACGGAGTGGCTGCCCTGGGAAAGCACATCGATCAATTCCATCCTCGAGGAATGAGAAATTGCGTGGGTTACCCGGGAAAGTTCCTGGTAGTACTGTTTCTTTATTGTACTGGGGGCCATGGAAGCGATTTTAAAGTACAAAGATAACCAATATTCAACTATTCAATAAAATAATAGAATAGTTAGGATGTTTTTAACAAAGAACCGCCCGGGCTCAATGCCCGGGCGGGGAATAATAAGTAGTAATAAGGTTTGATTTCCAAGAGGCCAGCCCTGGGGCCGCGCATTATGGGATACCAGCGTGATATAACTTCGGTACCATTAAATTGAAATTATGTGGTTTCTGATCGCATACATTACCAGACCCACCCGGGTTTTCACCTGTAATTTGTCGAAAAGGCTGTCGCGGTATCCGTCAATCGTCCGGGGGCTTACCAGCATCTGGTCTGCGATTTCCTTATAGGTAAGTTCACTGCAGGCCAGTTTCAAAAAGGTGGTTTCCCTGTCATTGAGTATGGCCTCCGGTTCGGAGAACCTCCCTTTTTCATCCATTTCATTTATGGATTTGACCAGCTTGCCCGTGATCTTTTCTGAATAATAATACCCCTGGAGTACCAGCGATAACAGGGCGGCCCTCAGTTCGGAGGGATCGCAGTCCTTGAGGATGTATCCCCTGGCCCCGGCCTTGAACATTTTGATGATGGCGTATTCATTGTCGTACATCGAAAGGGCCAGTATCTTGATTTCAGGGTGGTGATCCTTCAGCCAGAGGGAGGTGAAGTAGCCGTCCTTGATGGGCATGTTGATGTCCATCAGGACAATGTCCGGTAAATCATGGTGTTCAAATTTGGAAATAAACTCCTCCCCATTGTCAGCCTGGAACAGGACTTTGTAGTCGCCAAAGCTTTCAATGAGGTTTGCAAGGCCATTTCTCAGTAAAACGTGATCATCCACGAGGGCTATTTTCTGCATAACTTAATTTTTTTTCGGTGAGGGGCAAGTTGACGGTAACCTGGGTTCCCTTACCTATAGTGCTGTGTATATGAAAATCTGCATTGATGATTTTGGCCCGGTTGTGCATATTCCTGAGGCCAAGGCCATGGCCCTGGGGAGATGATTCGGTACCCGGGGTCAGGGCAAATCCCTTTCCATTATCGATGATCTGAATGACGAAATAGTTGGGCTGAAACTGCAGGATGACCCGTATAGAAGTAGCCATGGCATGTTTGATGATATTATGGAGTGCCTCCTGGACAATCCGGAACAGGATCAGCTGCTGCTTTTCTTCCAGGCTGTAGGAGGTACCCTGGATCTGAAAATCTATTTCAAAGGCTTTGGTTCTTTTCAGCATTTCCACTTCGTATTCTACGGCTCCTTCCAACCCCGCTTCGATGATGTAATCCGTATTCAGGCTCCGGGACAGGTCACGCAAGTCCTTGATCGCGGCGGAAATCAGGTGACGGCTGTCCTCGATTTTGTCCTGGAGGGTTTCCGGGGTCTGGCCCTCCATGGTATTGATATTGAGTTTTACCAGGCTCAATACCTGGCCGATATTGTCATGAATTTCCTGGGAAATATTTTTCAGGGTCTGTTCCTGGATTTCCAGTTGGGTATGCAGGAGTTCATTTTCATGCTGGGAGGTGAGGTGTTCTTTTTCCTGGATGAATTTGATCTGTCGTTTCTGGTAGGCAAGTATGAGGTTCACGATGGCCACAAATATGAGGACTACGAATAGCGATAAAAATGAAATGATTAAGACTTTCTGCGATAGTTCGTCCATATGGCGCCAGTTAAGGTAAAGATCCCACTGATGAAAAGCAGGACATTCGGTATTCCCCAAAGTACGGTGAGGAGATGCCTGGTTTTGTCCACATAATCGGTGGATATTTTCTCAGTCAGGTAATAGTAGGTCAGAAATACTAAAAAGCTGCCGGAATAGGATATAAAGAAACTACATACTACCCAGAAGTTGAAGTTACCAAAAATTGGCTTTTCAGACACCTCATTTAATAATTGCCGAAAATACATAAAGCAAAAAACCAATACACTGATGCTTAATGTGGCAAATCCGATACTGTCAAATACTTCCTGACGGGGGATAAACGCAATTTTAAACACAAATAACAGCCCGTTGAGGGTGAAAAGTATCCAGACCACTTTGCGATATTGTTTAAGAAATATATCCATAAAATACCCCGCAAAAAATATGATCCCGGCCGGCAGCAGAAAATAATTATACAGGAACAGGTTCCCCATCCACCTGTCCGCCAGTACGGAGGCATAAGTCATCATGATGGAGGCTATAAAATAGTATGCCACCGGCAGCAGGTGGGAAGTCTTCCTGGTATAGAAGTACCTATAGACAAATGCTGTCAGATATATGAAATACGAAACTGGTTCCAGTATATTGGTAATAATTGAAAACACGTTTGATCGTTTTAATACGGGTCTCCCCTGGGATATCTGGAACACTTTTCCGAAATCTGTCAGGGTTTACATGGTGGAACCGGACACCCTCCCGCAGTACCCAGGCTGGAACCATTGGCACCAGCCCCGTTGTTGAAAGCCTCCACATCGGTTGTCAATTGGGCAATCTCCATATTGGGGTTTTCTGAACTGTGGACAATCTTGTAGCCCACGTGGAATAAAAAGTAATCCGGATTTTCCTCCATTAATTTCCTGATAGATGCCGCTTCAAATCTGAATGTCATGTAGGTTCCCATATCGTCATAGTTTTAAATATAGATGATTAATGGAATAAAATTAGAAAAGTTTTCATGGGGGATTACCCGCTATTTCCCCCTATTTGGTACCGTGATTTCACCCTATTTCTTAAAATTCACCCAAATCCACTGCTTCTGTGCATCCATATCTGAGCGGGTTTCCACCTGGACCAGCAATTATAATCAAGGAGGACAGGAAGGGATTTCTTTATTAATTTTACCACTTTAGATATAGTATCCTCCTAATTTAACTCATGGATTTTACCACCACTATTGAAATCGCCGCTGCCACCATCGTCACCCTCTTTCCCGTAACCAATCCGGTGGGAACCGGGATTGCCCTGAACCCCTACATGGTGAAACTCAACCGGCATGACAACCGCCAGGTGGCCTTCCGGATTTCGATGTATACCTTTTTCCTGCTGATGACGGTAATGCTGATCGGAAAGTATATCCTGATGGTATTCGGACTTAGTGTCAGTGTGGTGCAGCTGGCGGGCGGGATCCTGGTAATCCGGGCGGGCTGGAACCTGCTGAATGCCCCGGATGAAAACGATGACAGTAAGGATAAGGCAGGTTATAGCCTGGAAAACCTGGAAAATAAGATATTTTATCCCCTCACTTTCCCGATCACGACCGGAGCCGGGGTGATCGCGGCCGTGCTGGGGCTTGCAGCCAAATATTCCTCGGACTCATTTTCCACCCAGATATGGGTCATTATTGGAATTACGGTAGGTCTTATCATAAATTCGCTCTCTATATATTTTGTGTATGCCAATACCTCCCGGGTGACCAACAAGCTAAAACATTCCGGAAAAATCATGGCAGATAAATTGAGCGCCTTCCTTGTTTTTTGCGTAGGTCTTGAAATTACCGTGAACGCGGTATTTAAGATTGTAGCTTCCATGAAATCCTGAAACGAAGGAGTTAAAATGGATGGGAATCCCGTATTGAAAGTCACTTCGGGAAATAATGGTGCGTATCATTCCAGTTAAAAGTTCCTTATTCTCCATCTAAATTTGAATCCTTCAAAATCTGTTAGCTAGGATAAGGATGACAAGATGTGAGAAACCTCCTTCTCTAAATTATCCAGATTTACCTGGATAATTTCCCAGACAATCACATCATCGATTCCAAAATAATCGTGGACAATGACGTTCCTAAAATCCTTTACCTCCCTCCAATCT
>JAJXYG010000347.1 GCA_021780705.1 Bacteroidota bacterium | reverse complement strand
CCACCAGATTCCGACTACAGACAATTCCATCAAATACGCGCTCTGCAAGGAAAACTGCGCCCCGGGCCACCATCACGACAACCATGTGCATTTTATCTGCGAGAGGTGTCACAAGACATTTTGTTTGGAGGAGGTGCACATTCCGGATGTAATCCTGCCGGAAGGGTTCAGGCCCCGGCGGGCTGAAATGATCCTTTCGGGAATTTGCAAACAATGCCAGTAACGGGATATCTCCTACTTTCCAAATACTTTTTTCAGCAGGTCGGTTACCTGGGCCTGTGGATTTTTCCGGATATTGATCTCTTCCTTGGCCACATAATAAAATAGTCCGTCAAGAGCCTTGGCAGTTACATAACTGTTGATATCGGTATCGACCGGCCTGGAGGAAAACCGGTTATAGGCTGTGAAAAAATCCTTCCAGTATTTGGTGGCATCCACCTTTTTCAGTGAGGCTTCAATGACCGGACGAAAGGCCGTAGTCAACTCCGGGCTGGTGGTCTTTCTCAGGTAGCCGGTGGCTGCGGTATCGGTACCTCTTAAGATTTGGAGGGCATCGGTTACGGTCATCTTTTTGATCGCATCCAGAAAAATGGGGGCAGCGGCCTTGGAGGCATCTTCTGCCGCACGGTTCATGGAGAGTTCCGCATTGTCTACGAGCTTGCCCATCCCGAACATCCGCATTTTCTTCTCGATACTCTGCACCTGCTGGGGTAACAGGATCTTTACGGCGGGATCCTTGTAAAATCCGTCCTGGGCAGAGAGCTTGTCGCCGCTTTTCTGGGCGCCAATAGACAAGGCCTGTTTCAGACCATCTACGATATCCCCATTGGAAAGGGAAGATTTGGAGTCTTTTCCCAAAAGGGAGGTGGCTTTTTTGAACATTCCATTGAGTCCTCCCGAAGGATTGCTTTGCGCAAATACCCCAGGTCCGAGACCACATATTGAAAGAACCAGTATTATTTTTTTCATAGTCGGAGTTTAAAGAAAACCAAAAATATAAAGGAATGACCAATGCCCCTAGTAGTTAACTGTTAAAGTGGAAAACAAGGAAAAAAACAGGTGAAAGCCCCCGGATCAGATCTGAAACTTATACCCCACTCCCTTTACCGTCGTGATGCAATCGGCGCCCAGTTTCTGGCGGACCTTGCGGATGTGTACATCGATCGTACGGTCCCCCACGATCACATCCGAGCCCCATACCTTACTGAGAATCTCGTTTCTGAGAAAGACCTTGGAGGGCTTGGAGGCCAGAAGGGCCAGCAGTTCAAATTCCTTGCGTGCCAGGATGATGTCCTTTTGGTTGATGGTGACAATGTATTTTTCCCGGTCTATGACCAGTCCGCCCACGTTGAGGATATTTCCAGTGTCCTTGACCAGCCTGCGGAACAGGGCATTGACCCTGCTTATCAGCACCTTGGGGCTGATAGGCTTGGTAATATAATCGTCGGCGCCGGTTTCCAGCCCGGTAATTTCAGTAATGTCATCATTGAGGGCGGTGAGAAACATAATGATGGTATCTTCAAAAAGGGGAAGGGATCGAAGGGTCCTGCAGACCTCAAAACCCGTCTGTCCGGGCATCATCACATCCAGGATGACCATGTCAGGGTGGTGTACCTTGGCCAGTTCTATGGCTTCAAGGCCATTTTTGGCGGTGAACACCTCATAACCTTCCGCCTGAAGGTTAAAACTCACAATTTCCAGTATATCCGGTTCATCATCTGCGATCAGTATGGTACCGGGTTTCAGTTCATTTGCCATCGGATGCAAACCTATATCAAATTATCAGGAGTTTGGGTTGTTTACAATTTTTTAATATATGTCTGGCCGGGTGCGGAAGCAAGGGTCCTGGAAATCGGAAGATCTTTCGCTCATACCGAAATGAGGTGCTAAAAAAAGGTTAATCCATAAGAGGTTTGCAGCATTTACCGGGTCAAAGCCCTCTAATAATAACAATATATCTGCCGATTTGCTGGTATTGATTGTATTTTTGTTATTTGCAGTCTAGAATTATGGATCGAACCTCTACCCTTCTGGTTACCCTGCTGCTGTTTCCCCTGTTTTGCCTGGCTGCAGGTGATACGACCAATATCCCCCTGAACCGCCAGGTGTTTCATGATCGAATCAAGGCTGAACAGCGAAGAGCAGACCGCGCCGATGGCAAGCTGGACGGGATCATCCGCGTATCTCCGAACCCGGATATCAACCTGCAGGTAACCGATGCAATTTTCAGGAAGGTCAACGTCCTTAGAAATGATATTGAAAAGGACAACCGGCTTTCGACCAATAATGACAAAATCCGCTACCTGCGCTTCGTGGAATTCATGGTCCATGAATTTACCACCGAATGGCGGTCCCATGAATTTCCTCCGGCCCTGGCCCCGGAACTGGTAGACAATTTTTCCGCTATCATGAATGTCAATATTGAAGGCAAGAGCATGGCCCCCCTGATCCGGAAAGTGCCCTATGAAGTAGGATTCATTAATTCGGGGATTTTCAGTGACAACCCGGGTTATGCCGATTGCCAGAAAATCCTGTTTCTCAAATACTGCAAACTCCATCCCGAAGAGATACTGGCCAAACTCTCTCCCTATGTGGATGAGCCTTTTGCAGATTCACTGGTGATTGCCGCCTTTGAAAATAATCCCAGCCAGGTCTATTCCTACGCCCAGGCCGTAAACAGCCCCCAGGGCAGGCTTATCCGCTCCATGAAGGATAAGAGGATCCGGACCATTGTACAACTCAGCAGCCTGCAACAGCGGGCCCTGTTTTATTTTCCATTTTTGGATGACCTTATTCATGGCAGGCAGACCATGGAAGAAATTTCCAAGGTGGTAGGCACTTCCGATGCCACCTATGACAGTGTGGGGTATTACAAGCTGCTGGTCAAAACAGAAATGTCCTATTACCCGAGGCTGGTTGCAGGAGACACCCCCGTAGCCATGCTGGGCTCAGACGGATTGCTGGATATGCTGAAAAGAAAGGCCGTACAGCATTTCATCTCCCCCATCAATGACCTGCACGAAAATCCCAGTCCTGCCGTGCGTTTCCATGCCATAGAACCCCTGGACGCCGAAGACCTGTATTATATGATGGTACTTGGTGAAAATGAGATCTACACCTCCTCCTATAAATACGCTTTCGACCGGATGATGGAAGAACTGGGCCCGCAACCCCACGGGGACTCCCTGCTGATGCGGGTGCACTTTGACCATTTCAAGAAGTTCATCAAGATGGCTGCAGGATATAACAAACTGGACACCTTCCTGAAATCCATGCCGGGGGAATCGGAGACCCTGATGAAAGCCTTTGTGGCCAACCTGGAAAAATCCGGCACACTGGAAGATGCCGTGGATGTGGCCGATTCCTATGGCAGCATCACCAATCCGCAGGTACAGAAGTCCATGCTCGAGAACGTGGAAGCCAATGAAGAACGCTGTGTAAAGGAAAATAATGAACGGGGCATCAAGATATACCGGTTGCTGAAGATGATCTTCCTTTCTGCAGATGAAAAGAACGGAATCGACCTGTCCAAGGAAATCGGCATTCCGCCGGTATATACCGTCAACTACAATTACCTGGCCGATGATTCAGGACGGATCATTGAACAGGTATTCTTCTATGGAGACAAGGACGGGAAGATGTCCTTCAACAGTTACCTCACTTCCTTTCCCCGCAGCGAATGGCAGATCACCCAGAAGAAAGAATGGATCGAAATCAAATCCATCCGCGGAAAACCGGTATGGATCTTTGCTAACCTGCCACTGGACAATGCCACCGACAAGGACGCCGATGCCCAGCGCGACCTGATAGATTACCTGGACCAGATGGGGCTCAAACCCTCGATCGTCATCCACCGGGGACACAGTTACCATCTCCCCTATACGATTGAGCAGTTGCCGGAAAATGCCAAAATAATCATGCTGGGTTCCTGCGGCGGGTACCAGAATCTTAAAAAGATTCTCAAGTACGCCCCCGAAGCCAATATCATCTCTACCAAACAAACCGGGGCTATGGATGTCAATAAGCCAATCATTGACGAACTGGACAATACCCTCAGGAACGGCAGAAATATTGACTGGAGGCAAATGTGGGCCTCCCTGGACAAATATTTCAGCAAGGCCCCGAGGGAACTCAGAGAGACCTTCGAAGATTATATCCCGCCCCACAAGAACCTGGGCGCCCTGTTCATTAAGGCCTATAGCCGCGGGGGTGAGGATTTTGACTGACCGAAGGTGTGCGGCCCGCCCTGGCGATGGCCGATTTGGGGGTAGCATCCAGTAGGGCAGTCACCCCGCCCGTTTGTCGGCGACTTCTTTTTCCTCTAATTTTGCCAAATGCCTGAAAAGAAAAAGAACCTGAAGCTGCCGGATTTCAGTGTCTTAAAAAGAGTGTTTGTATATACAAGGCCTTATAAGAAAAGGCTTTACCTTTCAGTCATTCTATCCATTGCCCTGGCCGTAATTTCCCCGCTTCGTCCATTTTTGATTCAGTATACGGTCAATGTATTTATCCGGGATAAGAATGTAAAATGGCTGCTGCTGATCACCCTCATCCAGATCGGGATGCTGCTTTTTGAAACCGCCCTCAGGTTCTATTTCAGCTTCCTCACCTCCTGGCTCGGCCAGGCGGTGGTCAAGGACCTGCGGGTCAGTGTTTACCGGAAAATCCTGAGCTTCAATCTCACCCAGTTTGACAAAACCCCCATAGGGACCCTGACTACCCGGACCATCAATGACATAGAATCCATCAACAATATATTTTCCGACGGATTGATTCCCATCATTTCGGACCTGCTGAGTATCCTGTCCATCCTGGGCTTTATGTTCATGGTGGACTGGCGGCTGACCCTGATCAGCCTTGC
>JAJXYG010000016.1 GCA_021780705.1 Bacteroidota bacterium | reverse complement strand
CAGCACGGGGGATACTTCCGAAAAGGCCTGGAAGTGTATTTCACCTTCATGATTGAAAAGCTCTGGAATAAAAAGCGGATCCTGGAGATGTACCTGAACGTAGCCCAGACGGGCAAGGGGATGTTCGGAGTGGAAGCAGCCTCGGAACACTACTTCCATAAACATGCGCGGGATCTCAGCCGCCGCGAGGCGGCCCTCATCGCTTCCTGTCTTCCCAACCCGGTGGAATTTACCATCAAACCGCTTTCTCCACATGTAGCCCAGCGCTATCCCTGGATCATGAAACAAATGGACAACCTGGAAACCGATCCCGACATCCGGGCCCTTTTGCACTGACCCGGTTAACGACCCCTGCCGCTTATGCGGCTGACAAAGTCGATGGCCTTTTCCAGGCGTTCGTCATACCCGCCGCCAATCTCTGCCCAGGGGGTGGATTGTCCGGTCAGGATCTCCCTATAGTACCGGAAAAGTGCGCGCCGGATTTTTTCATCAGGGTATTCCCTGAGGTCGTCTTTCACCCAGGGCAAATCCACATTGCAAAGCAGGTAGCCGTCATAGTGACGTTCGGCAATCGTATTGAGGATATAGGTATGACAGCGGCCAAAGACATACTCACACCAAACCTTCATCACATACATATCGGTATCTATGAAAATTTCCCGGTGGATCCCGCCCGCTTTGTCCATCCCTTCTTCCTCCAGGGCCACCTGGCCCTTTGCGATGGTCAGCAGATCCTCATACGTATAGTCCTTTCCGTGCTCCTCCAGGTACTGGCGGGCATATTCCGGAACCCAAAGGGTCTGAAAATGCTCCGCCAGTTTCAGGCAGAGGGTGCTTTTTCCGGTGGATTCCGGTCCGATGACTACAAATTTTTTGGGCGAATTCATGGGTATGAGGCGACTGTGTTCACTTTTTCCAATCGGGCCCGCCGTATCCATTCCTTCAATCCCCAGAAGGCCATTACCAGCAGGACAATATAATACAGGCTCGTAAATACATAATGTTTGACAAAGTAAAGGGGGATGGAGGCCAGATTGGTGGCGATCCACCAGTACCAGCTTTCCACTTTCTTCTTGGCCATCAGCCACATCCCGGTAAAAGCCGTACTGCTTGCAAAGGCATCGGCCCAGGGGATGGCCCCGTTGGCAAAATCCTTTTTCAGGTATACCAGGGCTACATAGATGGCCACATAGAACCCGGCAAAAAACAGCAGGTGCTGCAGCCATTCCTTTCCCCGGGACCAGGTGATCAGGACGACATGCTCATGGGCCGGGTTCTTGCGGGCCCAGAGAATCCATCCATAGATGCTCATTACGGTGTAATAAAAATTGACAGAGGCTTCCCCGAGCAGGCTCCCCTTGATGCTGATGTATACATAGATAATGGTATTGACCAGCCCGACGGGATAAACCAGGATGTTTTCCTTGCGGCTGTACCAGACACTTGCGATTCCAAAAAATACGGCCAGGTATTCCAGCAGGGTCGTTTGGTGCATCCCGACCACAAATTGCCTGTAGATTTCAGAAAGATCCAAAGGGTGAGAAAGTTGCCAGATTGAATGAGTAGATAATATGGTTCAGCCGCTCCCCGGGGGAGGGCGGCCAGGTATTTAGTCTGCTTCTGCGACTACTTCCCTCACTTCAGGGATCATGCGCTTCATCATCCCCTCAATCCCTGCCTTCAGGGTAATCATGGAGGAAGGACATCCGCTGCAGCTTCCCTGCAGCATCAGGTTGACCACCCCGTCCTCATAGCTTCTGAACTGGATGGCCCCGCCGTCCATTTCCACAGCCGGTTTTACATAATTTTCCAGCAATTCCTTGATTCGCTTGACCACATCCCCGTCACCGGCATGCACTTCATTGGAGCCTTCCTTTTTGAGGTTAACCAGTTCCTCCTCATTGATGATGGGCTTGTTTTCTTCCAGGTATTCTTTGAGAAACTGCTTGATAGAGGGGATTACATCCTGCCAGTCCTGGGTATCATTGGTTTTGGTCAGGGTGACAAAATTGCTGGCTATAAAAACGGATTTGACAAAAGGAAAGCTGAATAATTCCATGGCCAGGGGAGAGGCCTTGGCGCTGTCTTCATCCAGAAAATCAATGCTTTTGCCCGGGTAAAGCAATTTGTTGGTGACAAATTTCATGGTTTCCGGATTGGGAGTCATTTCCGTATATAAACTCACTACTGTATTGCCTGTTTTGATCATAATTGAAAATTAAACTTCAAAGTTAATAAGAATTAGGGGGAATCTGAATGAAAATCCTCAGGCGGTAGTGTGTATTCATGGAAATCAGGGGTATACGGTTCCGTATCAGGGGACGAAAAAAGGAACCTGGAGGTTCCTTTTGGAGTGGGTCGTGCTGGGCTCGAACCAGTGACCTCTGCTCTGTCAAAGCAGCGCTCTAAACCAACTGAGCTAACGACCCTTGAATCGGGGGATCAAATGTACCACCAATTTGGCAAAATTCTCCCACCAGCCCCGGAATTGTCCCCTCTGTTTACCCATGCTTACTCCACGATTCTCAACCGGGCATAATTGAGCATGATCTTCTTTTCTCCGTTATGTTCAAAGCGGACGGTGGCAATGGGGTTGTGCGCCGCCCCTTCCATTTTGACCACCTCCCCAAACCCGAATTTCTGGTGCTCAATCCGCTGGCCCGCCTTAATATCTGCCGTATCGCTGGGGGTGAACCCTTCGGTCGGGACGTGTTCGGTGACCTTTTGTACCGGGGGACTCTGGACATAGGAAGGTTTGCGTGCCTGCGAAGCCTGCTGGGGCTGGCGCCCGCCCTGGGCAGATCCGGACCGGGAATCAGCAGGGGCATTATAGTAATTGCCATAAGTATTACGGGCTGCCGCTCCGGCGTAGGACCGGTCGATCCGGTCCTCAGGCAGTTCGTCAATAAACCGGCTGGGGTCATTTTGGACCAGGTTCCCGAATCGGTACCGGGTGTTGGAATAGGTGAGCCAAAGTTTTTTGCGGGCCCGGGTCACCGCCACATAAAACAGCCGCCGCTCCTCTTCCAGCTCTTCGCGGGTATTGATCGCCATCGCATTGGGAAACAGCGATTCTTCCAGACCGCCCACAAAGACCACCGGAAATTCCAGGCCTTTGGCCGCATGGATGGTCATCAGCTTTACCACATCCCTTTCTCCCTTGTCCTCATCGGCATCCGTAAGCAGGGTGATCTGCTGCAGGTAGCTTCCCAGGCCCTTGTCTAGCAATTCCCCGTCCTCGGTCGGGGTCTCGGTAAATTCCTTGATGGAGTTCAGCAGTTCCTGGAGGTTTTCATACCGGGCCAGCCCCTCGGAAGTTTTGTCGCTGAAAAGCTCCTTCACAATCCCGGTGTCTTTGCCCACCAGGACAGCCAGGTCATAGGCATTTTTTTTCTGCATTTCGCTTTGGAACATCCGGATCATCAGCACAAAATTGGAAAGGATCTCCAGGGTAGATGCCCTGAAACCAAATTCACGGGCGCGTTCCAGCACATTCCACATGGAGATCTGGTGTTCGTTGGCTGCCAGTACCGCCCTTTCTACCGTGGTTTTTCCGATCCCCCGGGCAGGGAAGTTGATGATCCGCTTCAGGGCTTCCTCATCACCGGGGTTGACCACCACCCTCAGGTAGCAGAGAAAATCCTTGATTTCCTTTCGCTGGTAGAAGCTGATACCTCCGTAAATCCGGTAGGGGATGTTCATCCGTCGCAGGCTTTCTTCAAAGCTTCTGCTCTGTGCATTGGTCCGGTAGAGGATGGCAAAATCCTGGTTCATGAAATGATTGCGCAGTTTCTGCTCCTGGATGGCATCCGCTACAAATTTTCCTTCGTCATTGTCTGAGGCGGTGCGGACGAGCCGGATCTTTTCCCCTTCTTCATTTTCGGTCCACAGTTTTTTGGGCAACTGCCCCTTGTTATTGGCGATAATATGGTTGGCCACTTCAATAATACTTTGGGAACTGCGGTAATTCTGCTCAAGCTTCACCACCTTGACCTCATCATAGTCCTTCTGGAACTGGAGGATATTTTCTATGGTGGCCCCCCGGAAACTGTAAATACTCTGGGCATCATCGCCCACCACGGCCACATTTTCGTGCATGGCTCCCAGTAATTTGATGATCTGGTACTGGGCCGTATTGGTATCCTGGTACTCATCGATCATGATAAATTTGAACTTGCGCTGGTATTTGCTGAGACTCTCCGGATGGGTGGTGAGCAGCTGGTAGAACTTCAGCAACAGGTCATCAAAATCCATAGCCCCGTTTTTGTAGCAGCGCTTGCTATAGGCATCATAGATCTCCCCTATCATGGGGCGGTTGGCCCGTAAATCCTCCTGCTTGAGGCCATAATCGTTCAGGTACTCCGAAGGGGTGATCAGGGAGTTTTTGGCGGCGGAGATCCGGTTATAGACCGTATTGGCCTTATAATGCTTGTCATCCAGGTTCAATTCGTTCACTACCGTCTTTACGACACTTTTGGCATCATCGGTGTCATAAATGGTGAAATTTCTGGGGTACCCCAGCTTGTCGGCTTCCGCCCTCAGGATTCGGGCGAATACCGAATGGAAGGTGCCGATATAGATATTGCGGGCTTCATGGTTGCCCAGGATCCGCTCCACACGCTCCTTCATTTCAGCGGCAGCCTTGTTGGTAAAGGTCAATGCCAGTATTTGAAAAGGGTCCACCCCGGTAGCCAGCAAATGGGCTATCCGGGTCGTCAGGACCTTCGTCTTCCCGCTTCCTGCCCCGGCCACAATCATGATGGGCCCTTCCCGGTGTAATACGGCTTCCCTCTGGGGCGGATTCAATCCTTCTAGGTATGGTTGCATCATGCGAAGTTATAGAAACAAACAGGTTTTTTTTTGCCTG
>JAJXYG010000310.1 GCA_021780705.1 Bacteroidota bacterium | reverse complement strand
AAGAGGTACGGGATAGTGCCAAAAACTTTCCCGACTTCCAGTTTATAAAAAAGCATGCTTTTGGGCGGGAGCCGCAGTCGCTGCTGGATCCCAAATCTTATTTTCTGAAAATTAAACTGGGCCTTGCTGAATTCAAATCCATAGGTATAATCCGCCGTAATGATGGGATAAAAGGAACCCAGGCGGATGTTGTCATAGTTCAGGATTTTGGTCCTTTCCTTATGGGCATATCTGAGCTGGAAGTTTGCCTCTGCCACCGGTAGAATGGAAGCAAAAACGCTGTCATAGGGTTTGTCCAGGGCAGGATTGATCGGCCGGTACTCAAAGTTGAAAGCAGGATTTAATTCTTCATAGGTAAGGTTGGCCATGGCACTCAGATTGGGTGAAATATATTGCTCATGCTGAATCGAGGCCTCCTTGATGAACATCCGGGTATAGGGAATCTTTTTTCTGAGGTAGGAACTGATGATATTGTCATTATCCAGTTCATCGTCATTTTTGATAATGAAATCAAAGTCACTGCCATAGTTCAGGGTGGTCTTAGTCCATTTGGCCTCATTCCATACATATTTCAAACCCAGCATACCCCTCAGAATATGGTCTTTGGTTCCATAAGCCCCATATCCGTAGAAATTGATCTTTTTGCTTACCCCATTCATGGTCCAGAACCCCAGACGCATCCTCCATCCTTCCAGTGAGTTTTGACTCAGAAACGAGGAATAGGGGCCAATACGGAGATATTTTCCAAAATCCCAGTAACCGGTCCCTGCAAAAGCGATCAGTTTGACATCCCTTTGGAAACGGTGGTTTTCCTTCAGGGAATCCACCATGAGATAAATGTCTTTTTCATGCTGGGTGAGGGAGTCAGGACGGTTCTTCTCCCAGAAAGATTCCGGTTTGTTCCAACTGGTAGTCTTCTCCTTATTGATCAACTGGGCTACCACTGCGGTGGGTTCACCGAGATTCAGTCTCATACGGTCTGTAACCGTAGTATTGCGTATGACAAATTGAAGTTGGGTTTTATTGCTCGGATCAGGTAACCCCAACAAGGCCAACCCGCTCACAAATTTAACAGTAGAAGTGAATTTGTGCGGCATCCAGACCTCTGCATCAGAGGTACTGTCATACACCCGTGAATAATCCTCATCGTATCGAATGTCATTGACAAAATTGATGTGGGCAGTCTGATTCATGTGCATCTCCACGGAAGTAACGGCCAGGCTGGAAGTATTGATCCATAGAAACCCGCTGAAAGCCCTCTCATAATTACGCAAGGGTATGAACCTGACTTCGACAGTCGTATCTCCCCCATCAATGGTGGTATCTCCCACAAAGAATTTATAATAATTAAAGGCATGTGAGTTGAGGGGACTCACATAGGTCTGGTCAAACACCGCAAGCCAATCGTCATATATATTAAAGTTGAAATAGAATTTGTCCAGCCGGCTGATGAACTCGTCAGTTTTAAGACCCAGGCTCTTGCGGGCAATGATATTTTCCCTGTCAATATGGGGGGAAACTGAATGGTAATCGTTTGCCAGCCATTCCTTAAAGTATATAGGCAGTTCCTTATCCAAAATGGCGTTGCTATCCAGTCCGGCATAGATCTTGAGCATGAGACTTTTCAACCCCTTGCCTCTGGCCTTCAAATAATCAATCCTGTCAATATCCAGCTCATTTCTGGTATAGCGCTGATAACTATAGCTTCTGAACCGGGAGGGATTGTTGGCATTCTTGTTTTCAATGACCCTTTCCATAAAGGATTTACCCGGTTTTTTCAGCACAGGAATTACCACCGAAGCCAGCACGTCGTTTTTTTCTGCCAAAGTAATTGTAAGGCCCTGGGTGTGATTTTTTTGCATGGCCTCCCGAAGGGTTTGATAGCCGACATTGGAGACTTCCATGGAGTCATACCACTTGTCCGTAACCATCCTGAAAGAGCCATCCATTCTGGTCAGGGTACTGAAGCCGCTGCCTACCAGGTGGACCGTGGCCGCCTGAAGGGGTCGATGGTCACTGCCGGCAACAACCTTACCTGAAATCACATAACCTCGCTGGGCCAGGGTTACCTGGGGGCGCCAGACCAACAAAAAGAGAGGTAAGAAATAAAAAAATGCCCTATTCAACCGGGTAAGCACCATTTTTATCATTTGAAACCCCGGGAATCTTGTATCCCGAAGCCGTGTTTGTGTGTAGAAGGTACTTTAATAAAAATGGTTGGGTACGCGTGAAAACGCCTGGATATTTTAGTAATTTTGCTATTCAACTTTTTAATGCAGGAAATCATTGGACCAAATCTATTCATTTTGATTTGAAAACGATGAATCCCTGGAGTTCGTATTCTTCTCCCAAAAAATGCTTCCAATTTAATGAGGTACCCAACCAATTAGCTTTTTTTTAACACTATGAATACAGAACCCGACGAGCTTTTGAGTGGGACCCGGCAACTTATCCAGGCTTGCATCAATGGAAACAGGGCTGCACAGAACCGGTTATACGGACTCTATGCAGACAAAATGTTCGGAGTGTGCCTGCGGTATGCCAAGAACAGGGAAGAAGCTGAAGATATCATGCAGGAAGGTTTTATGCAGGCCTTCAGATCCCTTCACCATTTCAAGTTCGCAGGATCATTCGAGGGCTGGATCAGAAGAATTATGGTGAACTGTGCCATCCAGAGTTACCGGTCCCGAATGAAGATTTACCCCGTGTTGGATTTGGATCATCCTCAGGTGGAACAGATGTCCAGTGAAGACATTCTCTCCAAAATCCAGAAAAAGGAATTGCTGGAAATGGTACAGAACCTGCCTCCGGCCTACAGGATGGTATTCAATCTATACGTATTTGAAGGATTAAAACATCGGGAAATAGCTGCCATGCTCCGGATTTCGGAAGGTACATCCAAATCCAATTTGTTCGATGCGAAATTGTTGTTGCAAAAGGCAGTCGCAAAGAGTCTGAAAATTGCAAAAAATTATTGAGTATGGATGAAGATCTACATAATATAGAAGACTTATTCAGAGATGCCCTGGAAGGAAATTCGGAGAAACCTTCAGATAAGGTCTGGAATAACCTTGAAAAAGATCTGGACCAGGACCAGATCAAGCGGCTGAGGGGGAAGTACAACCTGCTTAAAAAGGCCGCCGCAGCCCTGGTGGTCCTGCTGGCCATCAGCGTATATGTAATCCTTCTCCAAGAAGTCCCTGCAAAAAGTGGGAATGGCCTTCTAACCGGGTCCACCCCCACATTGGGGAATAATTTTTCTGAGCCGGGAAATCAGGCAAATACCCATGCGCTCAATTCCCATCCCGGTTCTGCGGGAAAATTGCCCCAGACTTTTCCTTCTCCTAAAATAATGGAACCGAAGGTCGGGGTAGAAGTGTCTGACTCGGGAAATGGGAATACAGCTTCTGCTGAAAATGGATCCCTTCCGCCGCAAAAGGCACTTCCAGGAAAACCTGCTCTAAATTTCGGGTCCCCCAACCAGTCTTCAATTTCAACCACGAAAAATAAGTCATATACCATTACTTCAAACGCTACCGGACCGGAAAAACACAGTATGATTCAAGGTAGTCCGTCCCAGCAGGAGAACTCCTCGGCTGCCGCAGCAGACCAATTGGCCCAGTCTACTATACGGATTTGGGGAAGGATATTACTTAAAGATGATTCAGCGGTATTTTCAGGTCTTGGGGATCAACCCATTGCAGACAGGCTGGCACCTCAGCCTTCGATTGCAAGATTAAAGCAGGAGGTTCCCAAAAGAATCTTCACTTCCAAAAGATTGGGCAAGCTTTATGGATCCCAAAAAAACCGGCCATTTTATTTAACCCCTTTCTTTTCTCCCGACTTTGCCTGGTACCGCCTTCAAAATGACAATGTAGGAAACCAGGCAGACAGTGCCGGCTCCCTTGAAAAAGATGAAAGACATGAATATTCCTATTCTTTCGGAATCCTGGCTGAAAAAATGCTTTCGACCCATTTTTCACTCCAGACAGGACTTACCCTTTCCAATACCAACTTAACCCTGGAACCGAAACACCTTTATGCCCAAACTGACAATACCGGGATAGTCAAATACCGGATCAACACTTCTTCAGGTTATGGCTATGTCCTGCCTTCCTTTAGTCAAAACCCTGCACCGGGAGATTCCATACTGATGTATACTTCAGTCCATTCCCTACAATACTTGGGATTACCGGTGGTGGCGGCCTATTCCCTGAGGTCGAATCGATTTACGGTGAGCCTTAAAGGAGGCGTATCTCTGAATCTGCTTACCCGGGCTAAATTGGAGATGAGTCTTGCAAACAGCGGGATGATCGAAAACGAAACCATCAATAACCTGGTTGGAATAAAAAGAATTTACCTGAGCGGACTTGCAGGTGCAGGGGTGGATTACCAGATTCACCCTCAGATGAGCTTATCCTTTCAACCCACCTTCCGGTTTGCCCTGAATTCTATTGACCAGCATGCCACCGTCAAATCCTATCCCATGACTTTCGGATTGTTGGCTGGACTGAAAATGGAATTTTGATTTACCGCTTTCAATTTATACACCCTTTCACCAACAGCCCTTTGTCAGACGTGCGTCATACAAAAAGAATCCTTTAAAGAACGCTCTAATAAAACTGGTGGGATACCCGGAATTTTGTAGCCATAATATCTTCAATTTGCTGGTGATTTTAGCTTGGTAATTATCCCACGATTTTTCAAATAAATTGCTTTTCAAAATAAAGTATACAAAATTATACTTTCACATAAGCCTCATTATCAATTTTTTATAAGAAATATTAGGGAACAGAAACGTAACTGAAAAAAAATGGCACGATTATGGAATAAATGGTGGCAGAGCGAAAATTTCAAAATAATTCAAAGCGCTCTGAAACTGAGA
>JAJXYG010000232.1 GCA_021780705.1 Bacteroidota bacterium | reverse complement strand
TTACTTCCTACACCCTTGTCTTCATGGTGATAGGATATATTATCGGAATAATCATTATCCCCAAATTCATTTCACAAAAAAATGCGTTGCTGGTTTGTTCGCTCACTGCATTGGTGTTTTCCTTATTTGCCCTGATGACTGACGGAATGACTTCCGTAATCTTTATAGCCCTGCTCGGATTGCCCAATTCCTTAATGTGGCCGGCGATCTGGCCACTCGCACTGAACAGACTGGGGCATTTCACCAAACTTGGATCGGCATTGTTAATTATGGCCATAGCAGGGGGTGCGCTGATACCGCTGCTCTTCGGGCAGTTGGCGGACAGTTATCCGCAACATCCCCAATGGGCCTATATTATATTGCTGCCATCCTATATCTGCATCCTTTATTTTGCCTGGAGGGGATACAAGGCAGGTCTTTCTAATATGGATTAACCCCCCGGGTTGGTCACTACGCATACGGCAATAACGCTTTCTTTCGTGTCCACTTGGGAATGCCCGGGATAGAAAGCCAATAATCGAGGAGGTTAATTCTTCCACACTGAAACCCCTTCACTGCAATTGGAGCAGATGTCAATATTTTTCCGGCTGGTCATCAGTTCACTGCGGAATTTATGGTAAGAAGGGCTTTGCCAGATATCCCGGAAGGATTGATTTTTCAGGTCACCTAACTGGTGGGTGGCATCCTTGTCGAAGCAGCAGGGTACTACCAGTCCATCCCAGGTAATGACATTGGCCTGCCAGAGTTTCCAGCAATGGTTGGCCATTTTATTTTTGGGGATATAACGGCCATCCGGTTGAAGGGAGTAGCGACTGAATTTTTCATTGGCCGGAATCAGCTGATTGGGATCCTCTTCATAATTATAGACCTGGGCAGTCTTGAAACGCACCTCATCCACCCCCACTTCACGACCCAGTTGCTGGATTTCCTGTACCTGGTGTTCATTGGGTTTTACCACCAGGAACTGAAAGAACACAAAGGGGGTCTTGCTGCCCAGCTGCTTTTTCCACTTTACAATATTTTTGGCTCCTTCGATCACCTTATCCAGCCTGCCTCCTACCCGGTATTGCTGGTATACCTCCTGGGTGGTGCCATCAATGGAGATGATCAGCCGGTCCAGCCCGCTCTCCACAGTCTTTCGGGCCATTTCATCGGTGAGGTAATGGGCATTGGTGGAGGTGGCCGTATAAATCCCTTTGGAAGAGGCGTATTGAACCATTTCCAGGAAGTCCCGGTTCAAATAGGGCTCCCCCTGAAAATAAAAGATCAGGTACAGGATGTCCCGGTAAATATCATCAATGGTCTGGGTGAAAAATCCCTTCTCCAGCATCCCGGTGGGTCGGGTAAAGGCGCGCAGGCCGCTTGGGCATTCCGGACAACGCAGATTGCAGGAGGTAGTGGGCTCAAAAGAGATAGACATCGGCAAACCCCATTGTACGGGCCGGCCTGTGATCCGGCTTACATAAAAGCTGGATAATACCTTCAGGGCATTCCACACCCTGCGAAGGGTGAGCTTTCTGAGAAAATTGATGCTGTCGTGGTAATTGGGACGCTCCATGCATGCCAAAGGTAAGGATTTGGACCTACCTTAATACGCCATGACGGTCTTGGATCCACCCTGCTGCAGCCCATTGTCCCCCGGAGCCTCCGCAATAAAGGGGGTGGCACTGAAATCCATCCTGTCTGCCAGGAACTTGTCATAATTGGCCGCAATTACATTCAGGGAAATGAAGTCCATCACAAATTTCCGGGTCTCAAAGGGCAGGTACTGTTTGACGTCCCAAAACCCTGCATGGACCTTTCCGGATTGTTTGATGGCCTTGTCCACCCTGCCCTGTCCGCAATTATAGGAAGCTACGGCCAGCAGGATATCGCCCCGGTAGTACTGGAGCTGATCACGGAAGTATTTGGAAGCCGCAATGGTGGCTTTGACAAAATTCTTTCTTTCATCATATTTTCCGGTGGTATGAAGCCCGTATTCATGGGCCAGTTCCGTCATGAACTGCCAATACCCGATGGCTCCCACCTTAGATACCGCATTGGCATCGAAATCGGATTCCAGCACCGGAATCATCTGTAATTCCACCGGCACCCGGTACTTATTTAATATTTCCTGGGCCTTGGGGAAGAACTTTTGGCCTTTCAGGAAGGAATGAATGACAAAATCACGATTTTTTTCGCCGTAATTCTTGACGTACTCCTTCGCCCTGCTGCGGTAGCTGCGAAGGTTCTCGGGGAAAATGACGGCCACCGGATTTTCTTCCAGCCCCATGGGGGGTGCGGCAATAGTCTCAGGAGGTATAACCCCGATATGATCCCAAAGCGATTTTGCAGAAGTACTTGCGCCTGCTATAAAAAACACTATAATAAGCCCAAATAAAATCCTTGACCGAATTGTTTTCATCACATTTCATTTTAGTGTGACGGTGACCTGATATGGCCAGGCTCTGTCAATGACAGATTTAATCCATTAGATACCCATAAGTAAATAGGAAATTGGAATGGTTATAATGGATAAAACACCAGTTTGAATCAACATCTTTCTTACTCTTCTCTGATCAGGCAATTCAGATTCTCAGGGATAGTGAAATATGCGCTTTCGAAATAAAAAAAATAAATGAACTTATTTTCTTTGGTAGGTGGGTATACAAATCTAGTACCGATTTCCCTATAATGCAAGCCTTTGGGCCCTGAAATCTTCCAAAAAATATTCACATATTTATTATATTAAATGTTTTAAATACTGATTATTTGATACTTAAGTCAAAATACCTCACAAAAATCCGGATACGTTAAATTCCCGGACCGGCCAGAATGACCGGGGGGCAAACCGGCTGCACCCCCCCTTTTGGTAATTCGGAAGCCGGAAAATACTCCCCGGCCGGGCCGGGGAGTATGGCAAAAGGGAGGCGCCCATTCGATCAATCAGCCAGCCTTATGTAATTTTGTGGAAAATCAGGCATTTTCCGGGTTAAAACGGGAAGAAATGCCCAGCAAAACCCTGGAATTGGCCAAAAAGAAGAAATACTTTTTCGATGCATCCCTGAACCGGTGGCTCCTCAGCTCCGCAATTGCTATATTGTCCATATGGGGGGTGATCTTTTTTATACAAAATTATAAAAATGTATACTACCCTGATTTTAAAATCACTATACCGTCAGGGTACCAAATCCATGGAATCGATGTCAGCAAATACCAGGATCAGATTGACTGGCAGGCTGTCAAAACGATGGAAGAAAAGGGGGTGAAGATTGGTTTTGTGTTCATCAAAGCCACCGAGGGACTTGGCAACGTCGACAACCAGTTCAGGCGCAACTGGATCAAAGCCGGGCAGGAGAATATCTGCAAGGGGGCCTATCATTATTTTATTGCCGGAAAAAGTGGCCGCCGCCAGGCAGCCAACTTTATAGAAACCGTCTCCCTGAAAAAAGGAGACCTGCCCCCGGTGCTGGATATCGAAAGAGCCTTTGGGGTTCCCGCCCCCGAGATCAAAAAGGAAGTAACCGAATGGCTGGGGGTGGTGGAGAAATTCTATGGGGTAAAGCCCGTGATTTACACCAATATCGATTTTTACACCCGCTATCTTCAGGATGACTTCCCGGACTACCCCGTCTGGATCGCCCATTACCTGCAACCGGTAAAACCCCGGATCGATCACGAATGGGCGTTTTGGCAGCACAGCGACTCAGGAAGGGTGAACGGGATCAAAACCCCGGTAGATTTTAACGTGTTTTCGGGGGACAGTGCGGATTTCAAGAAAATGCTGGTGCCTTAGGTCCTGATTGTCACCCGAAATGTCTGAAAAGTTAAGAAAAAGCAATTTTTTCCGGACCAGGTCCTGATTTCCTGGGGGAAACTGCACCTTCCAAATCCCACCCGGCTGGCCGGGGGTCTATACCGGATAGGGCCACCCCAACTGGGATAGCGGCCACCTCAGGAGTTTCCCCAACCCGGAACGGGTAGGCATTGAACCCATAGGGGACCCGGCCATCCAGGCTCTCAGATTGGGGTTTTTGAATATTTGGGGTAATTTTTCTACTCATCCTGCCTAATTTTACAAATCCTTTCAGGGTTTACCGTCCACTCGCCAACAACTCCAAAAGATGAAAAAAAAGATCTTAATATTCAGCGGCTTTTTCCTCATTTTACTGACAGCCTTCTATTTCTTTTTATTTTCGGGAACGGATTATTACAAGGTGAAACTGCCGATCATGAGTTATGTGCAGGATTTCAGCTTCACCAACCAGAATGACAAGCCCGTGTCTGAGCACACTGTAGGCGGGAAGGTATATGTGGCCAATTATTTCTTCACGACCTGCAAGGGGATCTGTCCCCGGATGAACGCCAACCTGGCTCAAATCTTTAAGAAATACGAGAACGATTCGGATTTTGCCATCATCTCGCACACTTCCATGCCGGAGACCGATTCAGTGCCCCTGCTCAAGGCCTACGAGACCAAAATGGTATGCAAGGATCCGAATTTTGCGGCCAAGTGGTACTTTGTCACCGGGACCAAGGACTCCCTTTATAAGATGGCCCGGGAAAGTTACCTGCTGGACAACCCGAACAACGGGAACCAGGATTTCAAGGACCATTTCATCCATACCCAATTCCTGGCCCTGGTAGATAAGAACCTCCGGGTCAGGGGAATCTATGATGGCCTGAAGCCTGAAGAACTGTCCAGGCTCTCCAAGGATATTGCTACCCTGCTGAAGGAACCTGCCCAGCAGGGTGCCTTTAACCATTCCACGTTCGCCAACAATCCTGATTAGCTAGTTCAATGAAGGAAGAAGGAAAGCAAATATTGAAACAAAATCAATTAAGCATTACCGAGGGACGGATGAAGATCCTGGAGGTCTTCCTGTCCAATCTCAATGCCCTGTCCCATTCCGATATTTAATCCATTACCGGGGACTCTTTTGACCGGGTAACCATATA
>JAJXYG010000131.1 GCA_021780705.1 Bacteroidota bacterium | reverse complement strand
CAATATGGATGCTGACATCAATGCCAGCAAAAATATTGCTACGCTCGGGGATGCCATAAACCATCCTGAAAACTCGACTATGTATTGTACTTTGAATCACTAGTCAGGGTTAAATACCCTGGCAGCTTGCTGCGGGGTAGTTTATTACGCCTGGGTCCCGTGTGCCCCGGTTGCATGCGCAACTGGGAGGGCAGCTCAAAAGTATCCAGGTAATTTCCTGACGGGGTAATTTCAGTAATTGCCGGGTCCTCCAGGACCACTTTGCCTGGCCGCACAATCCGCTCCCCTTCGCTGCTCCAAATCATTCGGTTACGGAAGTGGTCGAAGCGCAAAGCCTCCGGATCTGGGGTGTGAGATGGGTCTTCGGAAGAATTGGGGTAGGTTTTGTGCTGGCGGTTTTTTAAAAAGGTTACTCCAATTAGGGCTACCGAATCAATGGAATGGGGTCCGAGGTAAATTTTGGCAGTATAAAATCTGGCGGGGTTCTTTAGGGAACGGTCGTCAGAAATCAGGTAATACTCATTTTTTTGCGGGTTATAATCAATCCCGGACAGTCCTCCTACAATCGTCCCCCTGAAATTCATATTGTAGGGCAGAATGCATTGCCCCAGGAATTTCAGGTGGGCATTCCAGGGAATCTGGCGGGTATTCAAGCTTTTTTGGGCAACCCCAAGGATGGGGTTCAGAAATAAAATCAGAAGTAGTGCTGGTATCCTTCTCATCAGGTGTGAAAATTTTTGCATGAAGGTTTTCTTAATTTCAAATGACCACCTGTTGAAATTTGCGCAACTGATCCTCCTGGATCCACGCGCCCAGCCCGGGGCGTTCCTCCATTAGAATCTTACCCCCCGGTTGGTACTGGATGCCTCCTTTGACATAATCTGATGTAAACATCAATGGGGTATCGAAATCACAAAATAGAATGCTGCGGTTGCTTAGCGCCAGGTGTGCATTGGCAGTCATGCCCAGGCGGGACTCCATAAAACCGCCCACTTGCATTTTCATCTTTGCCTTGCTGGCCAGTGTCACTATTTGCCCTGCTTTCCACAATCCCCCGGATTTTCCCAGTTTCAAATTAAAAAGATCGCAGGCCTTGAGTCCGATCAATCTTTCCGCGTCATGGTGGTCAAAGCAACTTTCATCGGCCATAATGGGGATTGGGCTCCTGCGCCGGACCCTGGCCAGGTGCATAAAGTCCCATCGGGGAATGGGTTCTTCGCAATACTGAATATTCTGGTCCTTTAGGGCGTTCAGGACTTTGATGGCCTCTTCCGGTGTCCATCCCTGGTTGGCATCCACTCTCAGTTTAATTTTCTTTCCTATTTCCCTTCTGATTTTCCGGATTCTTTCCACATCCTTATCCGGATCCTCACCCAGTTTGACCTTGATGACTGTAAAGCCATTTTGTTTTATCTGAAGCGCATCTTCCACCATTTGGGATATTTCACCCAAACTGACGGTGTAATCGGTAACCAGCGCCTTTAGAAGGTTGCCGCCCAATAACTTATAAAGTGGCACCTTCAGATTCTGAGCTACGACATCATGCAGTGCCATATCAAAGGCACTCTTAATGCTTGAATTTCCATATATGGTTTTATCCATGAGGTGGATGCATTCCTCTATATTGGCCCCATTTTTACCTATTAACCCAGTAGCCAGGAACTGGCCTACTGCCATGCAGGTGTCCTGGTTTTCACCGTTAATGGTGGCAAACGGGCTGCACTCCCCCATACCGGTTATTCCCTGGTCAGTCCTAATGACCACCACGACATTGGCAGCTTCCTTGATCGTGCCCAGTGAAATGACAAAGGGCTTCCTTAAGGGAATGGATACCCGGTAAAGCTCAATTTGACGAATCGTTATTTTTTGATGCTCCATGGGTTTATTTTTTTTGAGTTGATTGGTTCAGGAATGGGTCTGCAACCCCGCTCCCGGGATTCCAGGGATTAAATTTAAGGCAAGTTTACGGTAAGGGTTTTTCCACTCCTGTGAATTCTCATCAAATAGACGGCCTTCAGTTTGGGGTACCTGCGGGAAAGTTCCTTTTGAATCTGCAGGTAAATCCTTTTTTGGGGATAGGCAGGGACTCCCAGTTCCCTGAATGCCCAGGTTCGCACATTGATAAAGGTGTCCAGGTTTTCACCGGAAGGTTTTTGGGTATGGATGTAAAAGGGGACAAGTGCATGAGGCGTGGTTTCTTCATGCACATAAATAAACAGTTCCGGGGTTTTAAAACTGAATAAAGCAGATGAAAGGAAGTAATCCCATTTTCCAAAGAAGTTCAGGATTGGGCAAATCATCAATAGAAACGCGAAAAGCAGATTTCTTCCTTTTCGAAATGGCGCCAGGGTAGGGTTAGGGGAGGGCTTTTTCCAGAATAGCACCCAGCCCAACCCGGCAAACGCCCCGTTCCAGGGCAGGATGATAAGGTCATAATGTAATCCCCAAGGACCAAAGAGGGCGATAATTATAAAGTGCATGGCAATTAGCAAAGAAACTCCGAACCTGCGCAGGTAGCCATTAAGCAGGAACAGGGAGGACAGCGTTTCAATCCCGCCCAGGACATACCCGCAGTGGTTTATAACCCCGTCCAGTATCCGGCCCTGCTGGCCCGGGCCAAAATGAGATTTGATGAACCCCATTACACCCAAATCGAAGGTCGGTCCCATCTTTTGGATACCTGAAAAAAAATATACAGATACCATTATCCACCCGGTTAGCTCCAGACCACTTTTTTTATCCCTTCGGTTAAGCCAAATGGCCGCCATCATCATCAGGTATTCGAATTCCCATGGCTGCCAGCGGTTTTGGTCGAAAAGGCAGGAGAGAATTTCTACAAGGATCAGTAGGATTAAAAACGACCGATTTGCGGGTAGTGCCACCAACAGGGCAAGGGTTGCTAAAGCGATAATATATAATCCCAATTGAAACCAGGCTGGGGAGGTCAGGAAATCCATCACGGGTGCCAGCGGGAAAATCCGGTCGGTATTCCAGAGCTTCCAGGTCATGACTTTCGCCACTATCCAGGATACTGCGATCACCCTCACCACCATGGATTCTCGGGTACTCCAGTAAGTGCGGGCAGCAGTCATGAGTGTATTGGCAATTTAGGATCAGAATCGGGCCATTATTTTGAAATTGACCAGACGGGGGGTAAGCCGGTTGGGAATGGCAAAAGTATTGTTGGCGAAGTCTTTGATCAACTGGTAGGAAATGATATTGGCCCTGTCAATCAAGTTGAATATTTCCAGGCTGGCCCAGATATTGCGGAAGGTCCGAAAAGGGGAGTGGCTTCTTCTGGGTGACTTGTCACTGAGTAGCAAAGCGCTAAATCCAATGTCTGCACGGATATAAGGTTCAATGATCAGGGCATCCCTGAACCGGACATTACCCGGAATGGTATAGGGGGTGTTGCTGCCATAAATCAGGTTCAGATGGACTTTGAAATTCTTGTTGGTGCTCAGGTAATCCTGCAGGAAAAGGCCAATGGTAAGCCTCCGGTCCGTGGGCCTTCTGATAAAACCCATTTCTTTTTTCACACTGTCCGCCACTACCTGATCGGTAGTTTGTGCGGTGATTTGCTGGCCCTCCTGATTGGTGTAGATGTAGTAATAATCATTATTGATCTTTTCCTTGGTTTGTGCCAGGCCGATACTCAGCCAGCTTTCTGCATCTTTCACCAGTTCGGTATAAAGCCGGGTTTCTATTCCTGCCGCATATGCTACGGCGTTATTGTTTCCATAGTATTGGATACTCACATTATTAATGTCATACACGTCCACATCGGTGAGCCACTTGTAATAGGCTTCCGTGGTGAGGTGCATAGGCCGAAAGGTGTTGGAAAGGTCATATTCAAAGCCCGCCACAAATTGCTTGCTCTTCTGGCTCTTTAGCGCCGTATTTACGGATCCGTCGGGTTTAAGCATTTCCCGGTAAAAGGGGGGCTGGTCATAAATCCCGGCTGAAGCTTTGAAGACAATATGGGAATTCCAGTCAGGCTGGTAGGTAAGTTCAGCCCTCGGACTTACCAGGAATTCCCCGTTCAGGGAATTGTAATTAAACCGGATCCCCGCATTCAGTGATAAATGTTGGCTCGAATCTCCCAGGCGGATTCTATCCTGGAGATACCCTGAGAGTTTGTCCACCGGGAGATTGTCTGAGGTTTTGACCACATTGTTGAGTTGCAGGATATCGGGATTGAAAGGCAGGGAATAACCGGCGCTATCCTGGTATTCCCATTTGTTCAGGTGGTTGTCAATCAAAGTATGATCCCAGCCCAATCCCCATTGGATCAGTTGAGGCCCCTGCAGGTAGGTTCCTTCCTGGCCAAGGTGATAGTCTGCAATATTCAGGGAGTTTCTCGCAAAGTCCTGGTATGAGCCTGCTCCGAGCGGATTGGTGATCTGTCCATAGGTCGCACTGGACTTGTCGAAATTTCTTTCCCCAAAAAGGTAGTTTCCTGTGATGTCGTAGTTTTCTTTTTCAAGGTCGGTGTAATAACTGGCCATCCATTTTAGCGTTACCTTCTGGTTCAGGGCTTCTTTGAGATTTATCCCCACCAGGTTATTGTTATAGTGGTCAATTTCCTGCCCGTTGAAAAAAATATCCAACGCCAGGTCTGCGGTAAAGAGCGGGGAGAATACCGCGGTGGATTTTTGGGCCGATTGGGGAAGGAAGGTGAATTTTGATCCCGATGCAATTCCCAGGAATTCCAGTTCGAGTTTGTCAGAAAGCTGGTAGGTAAGAAAGGCCTGCAAATCGGAAGCAGAAGGGACATAATTCCCCTGGACTTCCTGGCTGCTGAGAAGATTTCGGTTGGTCTTGCTTCTAACTCCTACTATCCAGGATAATCTCTGGTTCGGGGATCGGCCTTCCAGGTGGAGGCCCTGCTCCAGCAGGCTGACGTAGGCCGAGCCTCCAAAATGGGCTGGTTTTCGGTACTGAATGTCAAGTACGCTAC
>JAJXYG010000282.1 GCA_021780705.1 Bacteroidota bacterium | reverse complement strand
ATTCCTGCCAGCTTGTATATCAGGTTTCCCCCCTTTACCCCGGATCTTACAAAAGCCACCAGGAACGCGGGCATCAATAAAAACATGATTCCGATAAATACCAGAAACCCGTAAATGCTAAATAAAAATCTAAATCCTCGTTTGATCCTCATGGGTCACTTTTTTTGCAGGCAGGTGCTCCTTTGGCTTGCTTGTTAATTGAAACTGAATCCATCCCTTATATTGAGCGGACTACCCTGTCCCCGATGACGCAATATAACAAAGGCCCTGCAATTGGGATTGCGCTTTCCATTTAATCATCACTCTCCTTTTCCTTTCCCGAAACGGGGATTGAGATAACCGGGTACCGGCAACCAGAGGAAGCCAGCGGCCAGGCAGGCCTGATTAGGTATCTAAAAGGCCAGTCTTCAGGGTCTGGAAGCCAGTGTTGATTTAAATAACTGATTATCAGATGCCATTTCGGGATTTTGCAGGGTATTTCCTGCTACGGAGTCAGCCAATAGTTCGGGATAATTGCCCTGGAGCAGGAAGGGTCTTTACCCCGAAGCCGGTGAAAATGACCCAAAACAGAATAATTAGGGTTATCCAAGGAATAAAATAGGTAAATTTCACCTTAAATCCCTTACATTTGCACTCCAAAAAAAATCGGAGTTATGTTTGCAATCGTAAAAATTGCCGGTCAACAATTCAAAGTAAAGCCTGGCCAAAATTTATTCGTACCTCATCTTGAGGGAAAGGCAGGAGACAAAGTGGAATTTTCAGAAATTATTCTTCATGAAGAGGAAGGAAAGATTTCTACTGCACAACCTGCAAAGGTGACGGTGAAGGCAGAAATTGTAAATGAACTCATCAAGGATTCCAAAGTGATCGCCTTTAAAATGAAAAGGAGAAAAGGATTCCGCAAAAAACTGGGACACCGTACCCAATTCACAGAAATAAAAATTACAAGCGTCGCATAAATTTTTCGTGAGAAAAATTAAATGAATCGTTAATAATTGCAATAGGCTTCCACTTAATCATTTTAAATTTTTAGACAATGGCACATAAAAAAGGTGAAGGTTCCGTAAAGAATGGCCGCGACTCACAAAGCAAAAGACTGGGTGTAAAGATCTTTGGCGGACAAGCTGCAATAGCCGGAAACATTATACTTCGTCAACGTGGTACCGTGTATCATCCTGGGAAAAATGTAGGACTTGGAAAAGACTTTACCATTTTTGCTACTGCGGATGGAGTCGTTGAATTCAAAAAAACCAAAGGAAACAAGACCCTAGTTTCAGTAAATGAGATAGAAGCGACCGCATAATTTTTTGCAAATAAGTTTTGGCAGTTAAAAAATTGTTTTTACTTTTAACATTATTTACTAACCATTAAATTTAAAAAACATGGCAACTGCAAAAAAAGCCGCTAAAAAAGCTGCTCCTAAAAAGGCCGTTAAAAAAGCTGCTCCTAAGAAGGCCGCTAAAAAAGCTGCTCCTAAAAAAGCTGCTAAGAAAGCCGCTAAGAAAGCCGCTAAAAAGAAATAATCCTTCGTGTAGGCAGAATATTTCTAAAGTCCCGATTCATTCGGGACTTTTTTTATTGGGGCATCTCCAAAATCCCTTCTGGCACTGTGTTTCAGAGTTCCATTGCCCACTCAGATAAAATCACTAACTTTTTGTTTCAAAATAATTCTCATGACCAATAAGGAAATATCAGGGCAGTTCACCCTCCTTTCCAAGCTCCTGGATCTTCATGGCGAAAACAGTTTTAAAGTCAAATCCTATTCCATTGCAGCCTACAAAATCGACCAACTCACAGTAGGTCTTCAATCTCTTTCAAAGGAAAAAATATTCCAGTTAAGCGGAATAGGTGATGCCATCGGCAGTAAAATCCAGGAATTGTTGGAGACCGGTCACATGAAAATTCTGGATGAAACTTTGGTCAAAACCCCGGAAGGGATTTTGGAAATGATGAAAATAAAAGGGCTTGGACCCAAAAAGATCGGGATCATCTGGAAGGAAATGCAAATAGAAAGTGTGGGAGAACTTTTGTATGCCTGCCAGGAAAACCGGTTGTTACTGCTTAAAGGGTTTGGAAAGAAAACCCAGGACAATGTCATGGAATCTATTGAGTTCCTGCTCAAACAAAAAGGAAATTTTCTTTATGCAGAATTAGAACCTCTGGCACTTCAACTCTGTGATTTGTTTTCAAAGCAGTTCCCCAATGCAAAAGTGGCTCTTACCGGAGCGCTCGTCCGTCATCCTGAAACCGTCGACAGGATCGAACTGGTGCTCTCGGTGCCTTCAGCGGATATTCAGCGAGCAATGCACGGATGGGAAGATTTTGAGCCTGTGGATTCCCCGCACGAAACACTCCGCTATCATTATTTAAAACAAATTCCGGTCATCCTCCATCCCACAACCTCAGACCAGTTGGTGGGTTTGGGTTTTCGGCTCTCCGGCGGCGAAGCATTCTATCAGCATTTCACCGAAAGCTTTCCGGCAATCCGATACTCCGGGCTCACTACTGAACAGGAAATTTTTCATGAGGCAGGGATATCTTATATCCCTGCCTTTTTAAGGGAGGGAAAGGAAATTCTGGAAACGGCCGCAAAAAACCAGATCCCCCGACTCATCCGGGAGGAAGACATCCGGGGAATCATTCATTGCCACAGTGACTGGAGTGATGGTACCCACAGCGTGGAGGCGCTCTGTAAAGCTTGCCTGGACCGGGGCTTTGAATACCTGGTACTCAGCGACCACAGCAAAAGCGCTTTTTATGCCCATGGGCTTTCAGAAGAAAAAATCTCCACCCAGCATGAAATGATCGAGAAACTCAACCAACAACTCGCACCATTCAAAATATTCAAGAGCATTGAAAGCGATATTTTAAATGACGGAAGCCTGGACTACCCGAACTCCGTGCTATCTACCTTTGACCTGGTGATCGCTTCGATCCATTCCAATTTAAAAATGACAGAGGAGAAGGCACAGGCCAGGCTGATCGGGGCCATTGAAAATCCCTATACCACGATTTTGGGTCACATGACCGGCAGGCTGCTCCTGAGCAGAAAAGGATATCCGGTAGACCACAAAAAAATTATTGATGCCTGTGCGGCAAACGGGGTCGTAATTGAAATCAATGCCCATCCTCGCAGGCTGGACATGAGCTGGAAATACCTGGATTATGCACTTCAAAAGGGAGTGATGCTTTCCATCGATCCGGACGCCCACAGTATTGAAGATTTTGCCAAAACCCGCTATGGGGTGCTGGTAGCCCAAAAGGGGATGGTGGGGCCTGCGCAAAATCTCAGCAGCTTTTCTCTCACCGAATTAGAGAATTACCTTGCCAGTCACCGAAAATATTAAACGCTCAGGCCTCCTGAGAATTTTCCCGGGTCTCCGCAGATAATTCCACATAAAATACGGTCCATTGGTCTACCCTGGTTTCAAACCATATACGGCCATTGAGTTTCTCCACGATCCCTTTACACATGGCTAGACCCAGTCCGGTACCCGAAGTCTTGGTAGTAAAATTGGGAATAAAAATTTTGGATTGCAGGTCTTCGGGTATCCCATTACCATTGTCCTTAATGGATACCCGGACGATCTTTCCCATCAGCTGGCTGCGAATTTCAATAATGGCCTTCCTGGTTTCCGGAACGGATTGCACGGCATTCTGGAGCAAATTGGTGAAAAGCCGGTTGATTTGGGTTTTGTCTGCATGGATCATTACTTCCCCTTCCTGCAGGTGGCTGTTGATCTCCAGGCGGTGATTGGTAGAATACAGGGACGCTACATTTCTTAAAACACTGTTGAGATCGAACTTCTGGGTTTTGCTATTGCCTATATTGGCAAATTGGGCGAAGTCATTGGCGATCTGGGTCAGGTGTTCAATTTGCTCCAGCAGGATCTTGGACACATACAGTGAAATGTTCTTCACATCCGGAGAGTTATTGTCGATGGCCATCTGCAGGTATTGCAGGTTCAGCTTCATCGGGGTAAGCGGATTTTTGATTTCATGGGCAACCTGGCGGGCCATTTCCCTCCAGGCTCCTTCCCTCTCACTTTTGGCCAGCAGTTGGGCGCTCACTCCCAGTTTCTTCACCATCTTGTTGTACTCGTTGACCAGGGCGCCTATTTCATCCTTACGGGTCCAAAGAATTTCTTCATTGGTTTTCTCCAGGTTGATATCCTTCATCTTGTCACTGATAAGGGAAAAGGAGCGGGTGATCCGGTTGGTGATGACAAAGGCAATGATCCCTGCGATCAGGAATATGAAGGCGTTAAGATTGATGATGGTCAACAGGAAATTGGATATTTCTGCCTGAAGGTTATTTTGCGATTCGAAATAGGGAATATTCAAATAGGCATATTCATTCCCCAATTCATCGCGCACGGGTACATAATTGCTAAGGTATTCCAGGCTTCCGATCAGCTGCTCTCTGGAATATTGTACTTCCTTGAGCTGGTTGAGATGGTAATAGGCGATCGGATCCATTTTTTCACTCACAATACCCTTCTTGTAAGGAAGGGGCAGGGAAGATACCTTGAGATTTCCCTTCAAGTCATATAGGTTGATGTCGGCCGCATGAATTCCTGCAATCCGAGTGATGATTTCCTCCAGTTTCTGGTCAGGTACCGAATCCAGTCGGGCCCCCTGCGGGTCTGCCGAGGCCATAGTATCAATTGAGTTGCGAATCTCATTTTCCATCACATGAATGGTACGGCTCAGTTTTTCCCGGTTGTTGCTGTGATACCGGCTGATGAAAAACAGAATGGTAGTGAAGGCTATCACCAGGAAGGAAAAGATGCTCACAAGGATAATGGTACCATGTACCTGGTTGCGGATGGTGAATTGGAACATGGTATTCCAATCAAAGCCCTTGGACTTACTTTCCACAATCCGGTTCAGCAGGTTAAATATCAGGGTTACTACCAAAAAGGAACAAAAGAGATAGGAGAACAGGGGAATGGCCTCGATAAAGA
>JAJXYG010000135.1 GCA_021780705.1 Bacteroidota bacterium | reverse complement strand
AGGTATTTCCCTCATGAACCGGATATAATTGAACGTGCGATTGGATTTGAGAGGGGCTCCTTTTCATACAGGCTGCAAGTGCCGTAATGGCGAACCATATCCATATATGCTTTATGTGGGCCATTCTTTTGGAAGAAAAACGGGAATAGGTGGGTAATTTCAATTCCCCAATTCCCAGCTTCCTTAAAGCTACAAAAATTGATTCAGCTTTGCTACCCAAATTGATAGCCCTTATTATTTCACGAACTCACCCTGAAGCTATAAATTTTCACACTTTCAAATCGGACTAAATGGTATTGCAAGCAGGTAGGATCAAAGTTTGTTTACCAGGATAAGCAGGGTGGCCAGGTCATAAATAAAATGGACTATAATCAAAATTCGGATGCTTCGGTATTTCCAATAGAACCAGGAAAATACAAGCCCGATAAATAGGGGAACCATTACCTGTAATAGGGTGCCGTAGGAGGCATGGAGCACGGCAAATAACAGAGAGGTAATAATAATAGCGGGCCAGGGGCCTTTAAATATCTTTTCAATCCGGGTCTGGATATACCCTCTGAAGATGATCTCCTCGGTAATTCCCGCGGTAGCCGACACAAAGAATAGTAACAGAAAGTTGCCTTTCATAATTAGTATCAGCTGGTTTAGCCTCATGCTACCGGATTGGTGGAATACGAGGTTGGTAAGCAAGCTAATCAACGAGCTTCCTGTGGTAATTATGACCAGCAGAATTAGGATCGCCGGAAAATAAAATCTTGCAGGATATTCTATTTCATCATGCAAAATCAACTTTTGTTTTTCCACTTTCCGAGCGTAGAACCAGAGTCCGGCCAAACCCAGCCAAATGAGCAGCCGATTAATCACAAGGGATTGCCCGCTCACGCGGGAGAACCCCCAATGCTCCAGGATCTCCGGAGTAGAAAAAATCACGACTCCGGTCAGGTAGGCAAAAATCAGGGCAATTCCGTAGAAATATCGTGTATTATTGGAACGGGGCTTTTCACCCGCCACAGGTGTTTCATTTTGTGTCATCAGTACTTGCTTGGCGGGCAATTTAAATTTTTTAAGCCAGTATATCCTTAAAAGATTTACGTCTGTGATCCCTTCTGGTGGGAAAGTCAACCGGTTTGAGATGCCGTGTGGTTTTGATTTATATTTGAAACAGCAAAAATTACCCAGTAAAGAACCCATTTATGAAAAAGAGAATGTTACCGGTCCTCTGTTTGCTCCTCTTATATGTAGGAGTGAATGGCCAGAAGGATGGACTATATAGTGTTCGTGACTTTGGCGCCAAAGGGGATGGCATTCACCTGGACAGCCGGGCAATTAATTTGGCCATTCAGGCAGCCGCCAAAGCAGGTGGTGGAAAAATTATCATTCCGGCCGGGACATACCTTTGCGGGAGCATTCATCTTGAAAGCCGGATTACTTTAGAATTGGCAGAGGGTGCACTCCTTATTGGGGCTCCGCCGGGATTAAAGGCATATGATCCTGCAGAGAAATTCCCCTTTCCCCAATACCAGGATGGAGGGCATACATTCTTTCACAATAGCCTTATTTGGGGAGTAGACCTTCAGGACGTTTCCATAGTAGGCCATGGAAGAATCAATGGAGGCGGGCTTACCGCCCGGGATAAGGATTATTCTGCCCCACCTGATGGCGGTTCCATCGGAACAGCGGACAAAACCATTGCCCTTAAACTTTGTAAAAGAGTACTTATTGAGGGGATTACCATATACCATTGTGGACATTTTGGGATACTGGTTACGGGATGTGACCAGGTGACCTTGGACCACTTGCTAATTGATACCAACCGGGATGGAATTGACATAGATGGTTGCAGTAATACGGTGGTGAACAATTGTGATGTGAATTCACCAAATGATGATGCGATATGCCCAAAAAGTTCTTTTGCGCTGAACAGAAATCAGGTAACTCAGAATTTGGTGATTACCAATTGCAGGGTTTCAGCATACAAGGAAGGCACCTTACTCGATGGCACATGCGTCCCACAAAAGAAAGGGTGGAGCGGTGGAAGGATAAAATTTGGAACTGAATCTAATGGGGGATTCAGAAATTGTGTGGTATCTAATTGCATTTTTCGAAGTTGTGACGGTCTGGCGCTGGAGGAAGTGGATGGAGGTTTGATGGAAAATATCGTAGTAGACAATCTCACGATGGAAGACGTAAGGGATTATCCCATCTACATCACGGTGGGCACACGCAACCGGGGGCCCAGGGATTCTACACAAATCGGACAAATCAGAAACGTCTTTATAAGTAATGTCATTGCAACAGGAGTGGATTCCCTTAGTGGCATTCAAATCACCGGAACCAGGGAAAGCAAGGTTGAAAATATCCACCTTCGGGACATTTTCCTCAGCTTTAAGGGTGGGGGAAGTCAATCGGCGGGAGAAAAAGTGTTTCCTGAATTGGGAAATCACTATCCGGAACCGGTGCTATTGGGTGAGAACCCTGCCTATGGAATTTTCATAAGGCATGCCAGGGATATTTACCTGGACGACATAGTCCTCAAGACTCAAAAGCCTGACTATCGACCGGTGATGATAGGCAATGATGTGGAGGGACTCACGATTCAGGGCTTCAAATTTAACCCGGTCCCAGGGGTGGAGCCGGTAATGTTAAGAGATGTACACCATCTTTCTGTGAGCCTTTCCCCCATGTTGGACCGACTGGATTCTACCGAATTGCGGCCATAAATCATGACCTGAGCCTTAATGGTTCGCGAAGGGGCTATCCCCGCTCATATTCTCAGGATCGAAGACCTTGTACAGGAGAATCAAGAATATCTGTCGCCAGGGATCCGGATTATTTTTTCCACCCAAGCATTCTCAGCTTAAGGCAAAATTGACAGCCGCTTCGGCGTGGTAAAAAGTAGTGTCAAATACCGGTACTCTCACCTGATTGGCCTTTATTAATAAGGGGATTTCGGTGCAGCCCAGGATGATCCCTTCAGCACCTCTTTTTTCCAGTTGTTCAATAATTTGGAGGTATCGATTTTCAGTTTCCTTTTTGAATATCTCCCTACCCAGTTCCTCAAAGATGGTATCATGAAGGAAATGCCGGTCTTCCAATTCCGGAGTTATAACTTCAATACCTTGATCCGTAAATTTGGTACGGTAAAAATCCCGTTCCATCGTAAATCGGGTGCCCAGCAGTCCGACCTTATTGAGGCCCTGCTCTTTCACGGCAGCGGCTGTGGCAGTGGCTATATGGATAACCGGAAGTTGACAATTCGCTTCCACCTTGTCTGCAATAAGGTGCATGGTATTTGCGCAAAGCACTATGGCCTCAGCGCCTGCAGACTTTAAATAGTCACATGCCCGTGATACCAGGCGAAAATTGGCATCCCAGTCATCGGCATCATTGTTGGCTTTGATGTCGGCATAGTTAAAAGAATAGAGGACACACTGGGCAAAATTCAGACCTCCCAGTCTCTGATTAATTCCAGTATTAATTAACCTGTAATAATCGAGGGTAGATACCCAGCTGATTCCACCAATGAGCCCCAGTGTTCGCATATATTTTTAAGTATTTAGGTAATAAACCTTCCAAATTTAACCAATGTTCTTCAACGGTTTATGACAACCGTGATTTCCTGGAAAATTCAGAAGAGAACCCAGGCAGGATCGGTAGGGTCCTTAAGGTAAATTGGCATTAAATTCAAACAAATATGAATCCCCCTTTTTTGAAAATTTAAAGGATTTATTCTTATTTCCGGTAATCTCTATCAATGGGGGTTGAGTTACCAGATGAAAGACTTTGTGGGGAGCCTGGGAATTCGGTATTTGTATTCCATGTGAATGTCAAGTCCAGGGGGTTTGAGAAGCAAATACGTATGAATTCGAATGCCTGGAAGATTGATATCATCTCAAAAGGAGGGGAGTATATTTTTTAAAAGCCAGCCTCATTGCCCTGGCCTTTTCCGGTCATTCTGACAAAGCCTTCTGCAGCTCCAAAACCGGAAGCAATACCCCGGAACTCCTCCATCAGAGTGTGCCCACAATTGTAAATGGATGCCGGAACCTGACTTTGGTGACAGTAAACTGCTTTTCGTTTTAACTCCTGGGTAGCAGTTATATCCACATAGTCCGTTGGATGAAAAGTCATTGTTTGTTCACCCGCACATACTTCGAAGAAATAGAGTTCAAATTTTCGGGCTGCCTGAAGCCACGTTTGAATCGTAAGCAGGGAAGTTACCTGATGGTCCTTGTGCGAATCTATAGGCCAATGAGTAAATACACAATCGGGTTGCTCATTGTCCAGTACCTGTCTGAATTGAGTTAGCCAACGGTTATCCAGGACACTGTCTCCATCTATCTGGCCAAAAAAAAGAGGTTTGGCATTCAATAATTGACAGGCTTCTGTTGCTTCACGGGTTCGAATGGCAGCAGCTTCATCGTGACTCTTGCCGGGGATTCCCGCCTCTCCCCGGGTGAGATACAGGATGGTGACCTGATGACCTGCCTGGGAGAATTTAGCGAGTGTACCTCCACAGCCACTTTCCGGATCATCAGGATGGGCTCCCACACATACTATTTTCTTTGGAGTGGTATCGGGAGATTTCTGTTCGGAAAGGATGCTAAGACCCATGGGGGTTGCCATAAACCCGATCCCCCCCAGCGTATTTCTCATAAAATTTCTACGCGAAAATTGGCTCATTTTTTTCCCCAATATACGGAAAGCTGTGAAGTTGAAAAATAGTACTCTTGGACTGGTAGATGGCTTATTCAATAAAGGTGATCGCCATGGGTATGCCTGTGGAGAAAGTTACGGATCCATTCGGACTCTGACGCAGTGATGGCCACAAGCTCCCTTTTGAAAAAGGAAAACCATTCTTAGCCCAATATTCAGATCCTGCCGGGGGGTGATTTATGTATCTTTACCTTAAATTCACTTAGAATCCCACAATTATGTATAGAAATATCCAACATCTCATTTCAGCGC
>JAJXYG010000276.1 GCA_021780705.1 Bacteroidota bacterium | reverse complement strand
AACTTTGGCGGTTCTTTCGCTTTTTATACACCGGAAAATCCGCCCGGCCCTTGAAAAAATTAATATACGCTCGATCCAGGTCCCGCAAAGCTGCCTGCAGGCTCTGGCTGTTCACCTCTTTCAGCCACGGGCAATCCTTCTTCAAATCCTTCACCTGCTCTTGTAATTCATACCGGGATAGACTTATCTTATAGGCAGTATATGCCCACGATTTGGTCTCAAGTGCGAGATTATATATCAATCTTACACTACCAAAATGCTTTGACAGCAATTCCTTTTGTCTCTCCGTGGGATACAATCGATATCTAACTGCCTTTTGCATCCCACAAAATTATTTCATCATGGCACCAAAAACTCTCCTCACCAAATTTAGTGCATCTGCCTAGCAGCTAAGTACATAACCACCTGCAAAGCAGGTGGATTTCTGAGGGGAATTAAAATTTCACCTATTCAGCTGTCACAGGGTCAATGATAGAAAAGACCTGACTCACTGAATTTGCAGGAAATCCTCCTTGTTTGGCATGCTCACGAATCATCTCTTCATTGGGCGCATTGTACACACAATATATTTTATCGTTGGTGACATAACTATGGACCCATTGGATTTGCGGCCCCATTTTTTCCAGTACCCCGCATGAGGTCTGAGAAATTGCTTTCAATTGTTCCGGCGACAATTTACCTGCTGAAGGAATCTCCCTTTCAATGACATACTTTGGCATAAATTGTAAATTTTGGCTTTCCGCTTACTCTATTCGGTTTTCAGCATCCCCGTTTGGAAGGTGACTTCCCAGTTAGCAGTTAAATGTATTTGTTTTATGGTTTAACCAGGAGCGGGCAGTATGTGCTACATCCAGAGGAATAGAATATTCCGCGGTCAATTAGTCAGGAATAAAGGACAGGAAACGTCCTGAAATGAAGATACACATTTTTCCAGAATTATCCATCTGTGACCCTGCAAAGGTGAAATCCTTAGATCACTCATATTTGATACAAAAAAACTGGAGGAAAATTTATTTCGAAGGTTAGGCCATTCCACTGCCAACCATTATCTTACATACCAAATCTAGATAAATAGAACCTTAAGGGGGTTCATTTCGTTACTTATAGAGCAATTGACTCATGGATAAATTTGGGCATATCAAATTAACTGGTGTGGCACGACTGCTTCTGCTATCCTGCGCAATTTATGCCTGTCAGCAACAGCAGGAGGAAATTCCCAAAAAACCGGTCAAACCCACCCTCACCTATACGTATACTTACCGAAAGAGATCAGATGACGGGACCGGAAAATTTTATGCCAACCGGGAAATCGCTCAGATCATGACCGCAGAAGGAGCCGCATGGTTAAATTTGAAGGACCAGCAAAAAGAGGCAAGTGCCAAAATGGCAATAGATCATATGAACTTAATGCCCAACAGTGTGGTGGCAGATATCGGAGCAGGTACGGGGTATTATACTTTCAGAATTGCCAAAAGAATTCCATATGGAAAGGTTTTCGCAGTGGAAATACAGGATGACCTGATCAGGTACCTTAACACGCGCAAACAAGAAACCGGAGATTCCAATGTGGTCGTCATCAAGGGAGATGCCAAATCACCTCACCTTCCGGACAGTTCACTGGACCTGGCCATTATGATTGATGTATACCACGAACTGGAGTATCCCAAAGAAATGATGCAGTTTGTCAGCAAGGCACTTAAGAAAACCGGGAAACTTCTGCTTATTGAATACCGGGCAGAGGACCCGAAACTTCACATCAATCCCTTGCACAAAATGAGTGTGGCTCAAATAAACAAGGAAATGGGGATGAACGGGTTCAGGCTTTCCTATGACGGAGAGTTTCTCCCCTTCCAACACTTCCTTATGTATGAAAAGGCACCCTGAACGTAGATCACTTCCGGAGATATGCTCCATCGAATTTCGCAGCAGACAGAAGGGGCATCTGCCGCCATTACCCAATAATACCTAAAAATGACCAATCCCATTTTTAATGGAAAGTCACCGAAAAATAGATATCGTCAACAGTGTCCTGGAGGATTGCATCATGGCTTATCCCACTTCCTCGTTTGTCATCAGCTTATACAAACAATACCAGCAAAGAGGCAGTCTCAGTAAAAAGCAATTACAGGGGCTTCACAGCAAGGCTTCCCAGATCCAGGATATGTCAGTCTCGAAGCTGGGCACCCTGGAAGCTATCATCAAAAGAATGCCCACCCGATATAAATCCGACCTTCCGGCTCCTGCCCCGGAATTCCAAAAAGATCCGGAAGCGGGATACCTGATTGAGGCCATACTGGCCAAATTTCCTCAACACAAAAGGGCACTGTTCCTAAAGTCCAGATATGACCATAACGAGGTCCTATCCTCCGCTGAAACTGCAGAACTTAGGAAGTTCGCCCAAGTGCTTAAGCTCAAGTGAAAAGGGGATATTCCTGGCCCTAATCGATGTATCTGATCTTGATGACCAATTTCTTGTCGGTGTGATCGGGACCGGTGGCAATTCCGGGACGATGGGCCTCACCCGGGAAAAATAGGAAGAAAGTATCCGGAGTAGCCAGGTAAAACTTACCCTTTAATTTGTAATGACCGACGTCTGTCTTTGCATCATAAGGGTCGACCACCACGGCTCCGTGTAAGGATCCCATCCCGATTTTTTCTTCACCCTCAATGACATACTGCAAATCCACAAATTTCCGGTGTGCTTCCCACCGGCTTTTCGGGAAATCTTTGGTAGGTCCCTGGGTAATGGTAGCGTATACACTGTCCCCATCAATCGGATACTTTCCGGGAGCCAGACTCGATAGGTCCTTCCTTTTCAAAAAGGCAAGGGCGTCCTCCCACTGCTTCTGGTTGAGATGGTACTGTCTATAAAACTTTGCTATATGTATAGAGGAACTGGGCTCCCGGGATGGCCCCATTTGCTTTCGTATTTGCGCAAACCAGACCATCGCTTTCTCGTGGGAATTTCCAGGATGCGAAAGATTTTGACCTGAGGCGTCTCTAAAAAGCATTACCGCCGTACACAGAATTAAATATTTAAAACGGATCTTCATTGTAGTGAGAAATTGTTAAAGTAAATATAGCCTGCTTTTTTGAGAGTGAGGATCTATTGGGAATTTTCCTGGATAATTAGCGCACAATCGATCCAATCACAGTTGCATGTTTTGCATATTGCCCCATTTAGTAACCTGAAAATTGTTTAATTTCCCATTGGATTGGGCATTTCCCAGAAGGACCTGGATTCAGGCAGGCTTGGGGCCTGGATCGCACCTCAATAAACCCAATAATTAAATGATTGCAGGTATGAAAAGATTTGTTTTTGCACTTGATTTAAAGGATGATCCCGAACTGATTGCCCAATATGAAAATTACCACCGGAAAATCTGGCCTGAAATCACCCAAAGCATCCATCATGCAGGTATTACCAATATGGAAATTTACCGGACCGGCAACCGGCTATTTATGATTATGGAAACCATGGACAACTTTTCTTTGGAGAAAAAAGCCCGGATGGACCAGTCCAACGAAATGGTTCAAAAATGGGAAACCCTGATGTGGCAGTTTCAGCAACCCCTGCCATGGGCCGGGCCGGGAGAAAAATGGATTGCCATGAAAGAAATTTTTAAATTGGAAAGCATGACCGCAAGTGAGGGACCATCCCTATAAAAAACCCAACCACCCCGTATGGCAATTCCCATCATTGACGCACACCAGCACTTTTGGAAATTTGACCCGGTCAGAGATTCCTGGATTGGTGAAGAAATGGCCTTGATCCAGAGGGATTTTTTACCGTCAGACCTTAAGGGTGTGTTACATGATAATGCAGTAACAGGTACGGTGGCTGTTCAGTCTGCACAATCCGAAGATGAAAACTTTTTTCATCTCCAAAATGCTGCCGAAAATGACTTTATCAAGGGGATCGTGGGATGGATTGACCTGTGCGATTCCGGGGTGGAGGAAAAACTCAATCAATACAGGCAATACCCAAAAATCAAGGGATTCAGACATGTGCTGCAAGGAGAAATCCAACGGGATTTCATGCTTTTACCGTCATTCATGAACGGAATCCGGATGCTCGGAAAATTGGGATTCACCTATGACATCCTGGTTTTTCCCGACCAGCTTTCCTACACCAAACAGTTTGTGGAGGCATTCCCGGACCAGCTTTTCATCATAGACCATCTGGCCAAACCACCGATACGGAGCCAGGGTTTTGAACCCTGGGCCAGCCAGATGGAAGAAATTGCCCAATATGAAAATGTGTACTGCAAAATTTCGGGCATGGTCACCGAAGCAGATTGGAATCTTTGGAAGCCGGCGGACTTCTGGCCCTATCTGGATCATATGATCAATTGCTTTGGAATGAACAGAATCCTGTATGGGTCAGACTGGCCCGTTTGCCTTCTCGGGGGCACCTACGGGGAAGTAAAAGCGATTGTGGATGAATATTTTAAAGGATTTTCTGCCGATGAGAAGACAGCCTTCTATTCAGGGAATGCCATGCGTTTTTATCACCTCTAAATAATTAGCATATGGACCTACAACTTGAAGGAAAAGTAATTGTGGTATCGGGAGGTGCCAAGGGAATCGGGGAAGCAATTGTCCAGGTCCTGGCCCGCGAAGGGGCAATCCCGGTCATTGCAGGAAGGAACCTCTCCGACAATCAAAAACTCGTCCACAGTATTGGGAGCCAGGGAGGTAAATCTTTCCAGGTAGTGGCAGAATTGACCGACCCGCTGCAATGCCAGGGCGTGATAGACCAGGTTATGAAACAATTTGGCAGAATAGATGGACTGGTCAACAATGCGGGGGTCAATGACGGGATCGGCCTTGAGGAAGGGAATTATACAGATTTCATGGCTTCCCTTCACAGAAACCTGGTGCACTATTACCTGCTGGCCCATTTCAGTCTGCCCGCCCTGAAAAAATCAAGGGGTGCCATTGTAAACATCAGTTCCAAGACTGCCAAATTGTTTC
>JAJXYG010000270.1 GCA_021780705.1 Bacteroidota bacterium | reverse complement strand
AGGGATACCTCTTTTATTGGGTTAAAGACGGCTAATTTGAAGTGGCCTGGCTAAAGGTTTCTGAGCCCTTTTTTTCCTTGCCCCTTTGCATGCTTTCTTTGATCCCACCTGAAAATACTTTGCCTTCTTCCTTAACTAACTTCTCATTCTTTCCTTTTCCTTCAGAAGAAAGCAACAAACCCAAGAAAGCGCCTGCAGCGGAGCCTAGTGCGAAGGCGGTTATTATTTTTCCTGATTTGTTCATTTTTAATAAATTAATAGAAATCTTTGCACCAGTAAGTTACACGGGGTCCTTCACAGAATCTATGACAGGACTCACCAAAAATCCTGACAGGTGTCAGAATACCGTGATGTTTCTAGATTAATAAGTCCAGCCCGGAATAAGGATTACCTGTGCTATATCATTAATTTGAAACAGAGGGAATATCAATATCCCCAGAAGTCTTTTTAATTTACTTACCAGTTCTTCCTCAGTAAAGGGTTTTACAATGTAGTCATCGGCCCCCAACTTGAGGGCGGCCTGAATGGATTTACGCTCGCTATAGCCGGACAGGAATACAAACCTGGAATGGGGAAATAATTTTTTCCTTCGCAGGTGCCTTAACATTTTGAACCCATTCATAACAGGCATTTTTATATCACTTAAGATGAGGTCAGGTTCAAAGACAGCACCCATTTCCAGGGCTTCCTGTCCATTTTCTGCAGTGATTACATCAAACTGGTGAAATTCGAGCAATTCCCTGGTATTTTGCCTGAAAGGCTCGTTATCTTCAACTATCAATATTTTTCTTTTCCTACTCATGAAATTTTAATTACTACCTAGAAATCTAAATTAGTCCAAATTAGGGAAATTGGGTAGAGAATTTTGATAAAAGGCAGGCTCGATGACGTCAAAACTTTCCGGTTCAGTGACCTTGTGCTTTCAATTTGCGAAAGAACCGCCTGTTAAGGGAAATCGAGGAAAAGGTTAGTCCGCCCACAAAGCCTATCCACATGCCAGGTGCGCCCATTTTGAAATGAAAGGCCATCAGGCACCCTAAGGGAATACCCACTACCCAGTATGCAATCGCAATAAAAAGCGTGGGAATTTTTACATCTTTAATACCCCTCGAAATTCCGGCTCCCACTGCCTGGGTAGCATCTGAGATTTGGAAGATAGCTGCATACACCATTAGGAGCGCGGCCAGAGATAACACCTCTTTATTTTTTCCAAAAGCCTTCGGTAATTCATTTCTGAAAAGGATGAAAACAAGCGCCCCACAAATCCCATAAATCACCGCGCTTCCCAGGGTGCTTTTGCCTATCGCACTGATCTCCTTCCAGTTGTTCCTGCCCCAGGCATTGCTTACCCTGATTGAGCCCCCCTGGGCAAGACCCCAGGACACCATGAAAGCAATGGTGGCACAGCTAATCGCAATTTGGTGAGCTGCCAATTGTACAGCCCCAAGTGTGCCAATAAGGATCGCGGAAACCGCAAATGCGCCTGACTCCAGGGATACTTGTAAACTGCTCGGAATGCCTATATAAAGTAATTCCTTGATGGTGGCAATCTTCAACTTCCACTGGTTCCTGCCCAGGGCCAGATACCTGCGAAATATCCGGTGCTTGTTCAATACAATGATAAATACAATCAGGATCAAAATCCGGGTAATCAATGTGCCAATCCCTGCTCCAATCAATTCCAACCTAGGAAAGCCCCAGTTGCCGAAAATTAGCAGCCAGTTCAGAAAAATATTGATGGGGAGGGCAAAAAAGGAAAGTAGCATTGCCGTGCGGGTTCTCTCCAATCCGTCAGTGAATTGTTTAAGCGCGATAAACATCAACATGGGTATGGTGGACCAAGCCATCAATTCGAGAAAAGGAGCAGCCAGGCGGGCGACCTCAGGGTCCTGACCGAGGTGAAATAGAATTCCCTTTGACATGGCCAATACCACCGCAATAATAACTGCCAGAAGGGTACAAACTATGAACCCGTTATAGAGATAATGTGAGACCCTGAAACCGTCCTTTCTGCCATGCGCCATGGAAACCGTTTGGGAAACCGACATGGTCATGCCAATCCCCAGTACAAAGGGTATGTTTATGACGCTGATCACCAGTGCCGCAGCGGCTAGATGGCGGTAGCTTATGGCCCCTACCATGATATTGTCTATAATCCCCAGTGCTATCTGGGTAAGTTCCCCCAAAATGATCGGGCCAGACAATTTCCAGGTTCTTGTCGCTTCTTTACGCATGCTCATAGCCGGCAAATCTAATCATTCAGGAAAATCCATGCATGATACGACAAAGAAATAAGTTACTTTTCTTCTGCAATTATTTAATATTGCGCTTACACCCATTATCAATACCTGCTCAATCTCAAGATGCGGCCTGCGCGTTCCAAACAAAAGAAACTTAGAGTCCTTCAACTGGCAGCTGTGATATTTTTTACAGTTTCAGGGGGGCCCTACGGGCTTGAACCCCTACTGACTTATGCGGGTGCACACGGTGCCTTTATGCTACTCGTGATCACCCCTTTCCTTTGGGATGTACCAGCCATGTTTACGGTGCTGGAACTGAACAGCATGATGCCTGTTGCAGGAGGATATTATCAATGGGTAAAAAAAACCCTGGGACTTCGATTTGGATTTTATGAAGGATGGTGGACCTGGTTATACACTTTTGTGGACTTGGCCATATATCCCGTTCTTTTTGTGGAATATGCCTCTTTTTTTTTTCCCCAGGTGGAGATGTATAAGATTCCCCTGTGCCTGTTTATAGTCTGGGCCGGCGCCCTGTTGAACATTTTGGGGATATCCCCGGTGGGTAAAACCGCTTCCTTCTTAAGCTTGATTGTGATTGCCCCCTTTGTGATCCTCTTCGTCGTTTCTTTGAGGTATCCTGGGCTCCATGGGATTCCCTACCCTTCTTTGAAAGGAATTTCCTTTTCTAACCTCGGTATGGCGCTATACACGGTAATGTGGAATTTCTTTGGCTGGGATAATGCCACCACCTATGCCGATGAAGTAGAAAAACCGGCACGTTCCTACCTAAAGGCCGTCTTTGTCTCCTTTCTGACGGTGCTTGCCATTTATATGATGGTACTTTACGCGACCCTTCATTTCGGAATTAGCCCTGAACTTTTGAATAATGAGGGCTATCCTGCCCTGGGTTCCCTTGCAGGGGGGAACTGGCTGGGTGCCTTAATTGCCATAGGGGGCATGGCCAGTGCGCTAGGGCTCTATTCCTCCGTACTTTTGTCGGTTTCCAGGGTCCCGGAGGTGATGGCAAAAGATGGATTCCTACCCAGGAAAATTTATGCGCTTCATCCCAAATATAATACCCCGTACTTTTCAATACTATTATGTGCTGCTGTGGTGAGTCTGATGATTTTATGGACTTTCCAGGAACTGATCATCATTGATGTCACTTTATATGGTGCCGGGCTTTTCCTGGAATTTATCACGTTGGTGGTGCTCAGGGTAAGAGAACCACTTAGAGAACGTCCATTTCGAATCCCCCTTGGAAGCTGGCTTCTGGCTTTACTATTCCTAATTCCGGTAGGGGTATTTTCCATTGCGCTAAGCGGTTCGCTACTTGCGGAAGAAACCATGTTCCTGCCTGCCATTTTCTCCGTAGCTGCCCTGATCAGTGCGGAACTGGCCTGGCAGATCATCAGGTGGAAAAAACGGTTGCAGGTTTCCTGAGAACGGGAAAAATTTTAAATAAAATTGTGTTAATGCATGATGCCGCTTGCAGATTATTGGTATCTTCACATCCTCTTCTATTCCACTTCAATTTTCAAGAACAAATTATTTCTGCCTTTTGGCGCTATAATTAGGTAGCTCCTTGGGGGTGAAATGCAACCGATTTTTAATTTTAAAATCAATTTCTTGAAATCTTTTATTTTCAGATTCTTAATTCTTTGCGCAGGGTCAGATCCGGATATCTTACAGAAATGTCCCAGGTCGGAGCATATCAAACATGCGGGTTTTGGCGCCCTGGTACTCGTACCTGCCACCCTGGGATTGTTTTCCATGACCTACGCTATATCCACGTTTGTCCAAAACCCGTGGGTATATGTACCTGCCGGGGTTGTCTGGGCGCTGATCGTATTTATTTTTGACCGGTTTATAGTTTCTTCTTTCCGGAAAAAGGATTCCATTTCCAAAGACATTCGCTCGGTTACCTTCCTTTCCAGGATAGTTTTTTCGGCATTTGTGGGCATTGCGGTGGCGCACCCTCTGGTATTGCTTTATTTTCACCAGAGTATTGAAGTAAACATGGATCAGGTAGCGCAAAGCAAAATCGACAGTATTGAACAGGTGTATACGGGGCAGATCAGAAACTACCAAACGGACATGGACAATCTCCACCAGAATCTCCAGGGAATTTCGGATACGATCCACCAGCAGGAAGGAGTCCTTCACGACGAAATCATGGGGGTGGTCAGGGGAGATCTGAAAACATCAGGGATTGCCGGGGAAGGTCCCACTTTTAAATATGATACCGCTTATCTGCACCGTCTGTATGGCCAATTGCAGGAAGCCAAGGCTGCCAATATCCGAAAGCGAATGGAAGACAGCCTGATGGTGCTAAAACTGGATTCCACCCGGTCTGCAAAGATCAGCAGACTCACCTTCAGCCGTGACTATCTGGAAAGGGAAAAGGCGTTAGCCCGGCTGTCTTCGGACAACCCGATTATAAAGATTACCACCTGGTTTCTCATTCTGTTTTTTATTCTGGTGGATATTCTCCCTGTAACCTGGAAGGGATTTACCACCAAGGGCCCTTACGATGAATACCTGAATGAAACCGAAGTAAAAATCCGAAATGAGGTTCAGGCCCGTATTTTGGAATCTGACACCAGTTTTGAGATTCATAAGAGAAAAAACCAGGAGCAACTCAGTACAACCGCAGTTAAGTGAACGACCACGTTCAAAGAACATGGCATCGCAAGAATCAGGCGTAGCCTGCTCTAGCGATCTTTTCCTGCTTCA
>JAJXYG010000100.1 GCA_021780705.1 Bacteroidota bacterium | reverse complement strand
GAAGGATTGTCTGGAAGATATATGCCAAAAACAAGGAACTGGTGGTCAGGGTTCCTGAAATTCTCGATCCCTATTCCTCTCACATTTATTTTTATGCCTCCTTCTTTGATTCAGTGAGCAATGATCTGTACCGGGAACTCAATCAAGTGCTTCTGGACAAATTTAAAACCCTGGTTTGGAATATCTTTGAGCAACTATATCGCCAAAATGAGGGAATTCAATTTATTGCAGATCAGGAAACAAGGGCCGTGTTTACCGATGATGCTCTGAGAAGGACCCAATTTCAGATCAGCACCGCCAATTGGCAAAAAACCAATAATTTAACGGAGTATTTTGAAGAAAAATATGGGTCGGTTCTTTGCATCAGTTCCATGACCGACCCCCGGAATCTTTCTGAAATTATGGAAAATTGCGGGCCACACCTTCTGGTGGTTTTCGTCAAACTTAGCAGAAGCTTTAGCCATACCGGCCCGGTTGACTGGCTAAAATGGCTTTTTGTGCAGCCGGGCAGGAGAAACGGGGATGCCCTCAGGCTTAATTACCATCTTTCCCCATTAAGACATAAATTGATGGATAACGAGAGGAAGATCGCAGGAATCCTTAATCAGTCAGAATGCACACACTTGGATTTGGAGGGAGACATTGACACATGAGAATTGAAAAAAAATACAGCAGCACCAAAATTGCCGCAAAATTTTTCTTGCTGGTTATCCCCGCTATGGCTATTGGAGCCTACCTCCTTTGGCACCTCAATGTGTATTATGGGATCCTGGAAAACCAGTGGGAGCTCCAGGGTATCTTTTTCGGACTGGGGCTGGGAATAGGTTGCCTTTTCTACAGTTTCAGGTTCCGGTTTATCACTACTTTCCTTCCCCTGCTGCTCCTGTCTTTTCTTATCGGGAAGTGGGTGGAAAATTCATTTACCGGAGAGTTTTCAGCCTTTTTTGCCATAACCCGGTTCTATATTTTTTCCTTTCTATTCATCACGGGATGGATTGCCGGGTGGGGATTTGCCCGGTTGAGATGGTTCCCTACCCTGCTATCTGTGCTGCTGATGGTCTTACAAATCATTGTGATCAGCACCACCATTGACATCACGGCCAGGAAGCTGATTATGGCATTTGTTCCCGTCCTGCTATTTGCATTTTATATCATTTATACGGCGGAATTGATCCGAAATATGAATGAGGGCCAGCCGGGAGCCGTGTGGTTCATTTCCAAAAGGCTACTTTCTTTTGCTGGAATCGCGTCCATCATCCTGCTGCTGATTTTGTCCCATTACCAAAAGAACTTCCAGGCCATTGAACAAAAATACGGGGGAGGGAAAAATGAAACTCAGACACCCAATCAGGAAAGCCTGACCAAGGAAAACAAGGATGGAACCCTAAGCAATAAGAACGAAATGGGACTTAGCGGTGGTCGGAAAACCAGCAACCGACTGGTTTTTGTGGCAAAGCTGGATAACTATTTCCCTGGCACCAGTACACCCAACCCTCTTTATTTCACCTATACCTATTACACCCGATTTGACACCACTACCCAGACTCTGGAAACGGACAGTCTGATGCCCTATAATGATCTCTTTCAGCCTGACCCTTCCCGGATCCCTTTATATTTCACCCAAACAGATTCTGCTGCACTGGTCAATGGTCAAAGTACCCTTGACAGACGAGTGATCAGCACAGAAGTATATAAGGCGGCTCTTTCACCCAAGGAATTCCTGGCTCCCAGTACGGCATTTTTCTGCCAACCTATTGCCATTGACCGGGAGTATCAGCAACAGTTCAGAAGTGCCTATCGGGCCAAAATGCTTGTCAGCGATCTGAATAGCGCCTACTTTGTCTATAATCCTGCCGGAAACAAAACCCTGGAAGCCTTCCAGCAAAAACGATTTGACCTGCTCAGGCAGATCACCGATTATTCGGGGGTGGATTCCACTTTCATGAAATATTATACTTTCATGCCCAGAGGGGCCGATTTTGATTCTATCAGGGCCCTGGCACTACAGATCACTCGGGGCGCTGTGAATCCCATTGACAAAATCATTGCCGTCAGAAATTATTTTCTGAGCAATGATGAAACCGGGCAGCCCCTATTTCAATACACGGATAATCCAGGGGTTCCCGGCCTGCCCAGTGCCAGCAAATTGAATTATTTCCTGTTTGAAAACCGGAAGGGATATTGTGCCTATTTTGCCGGGGCCACACTATTTCTGCTTCGTTCACTCGGAATTCCAACCCGGGTAGCCACCGGTTTTCTTACCATGGATCGAAGTACCAAGAACAAAGGATGGTATTGGTTTTATGAACACCAGGCGCATGCCTGGACCCAGGTTTTCTTTCCCGGCTATGGATGGCTTGATTTTGATACCACCATTCCCAGTGCGGAACAGCAGCAGGCCCCCGCTCCGGATGGTACCCCGCCGATCACGGTACAAACCGCCCTGTTTGTAGCGCACGGTAAGGCAACCACAGTAGACACGGTTCGAAAAAGAGTGGTCCTCAATGCGGTGGAAATGATTTACCATGACAGAACCTTCAAACTGCCCCATCCCGTACTTATACACATGGATGTTTCAATGGCCACCATTACCCGGGATTCCGGGCAGGTTCCTCTTTCCGATCTGAAGCCGGGAAATGAAATTACAGCGCTCTCCTTTTCAGAACAATACAAGCATATTCAGTTAAAAGACAGTACCGATCCCATTGAAATCCTGGGCAAATTGCCTACTCCCGCACCTATTGATGAGATCAAGATCACCGATACTTCGGTGTCCAAAAAACAGGCAGGTAAGATAGAAAGCAAACCTCCCCTTACCATTACTCAAATGATTTGGATAGCCCTCAGCATCCTGGGCACAATCCTCATGATGGTATTGATTCTCCCCTGGTGCATTTTGCAATGGATACAGATGAGAATCCGGCTGGCCCCGCAGGCAACCCGCAGGGGATACTGGAGTTATTTAGGGGCTACCTTCTACCTGAACCAGGTAGGTTGGACCCGTGAAAAGGAATCTCCCCTGCAATTTGCCAGCAACAGGGTGGACCCAGAATTTCATACTAATCTTTCAGCATTCATGCTCCCCTACCTGAAAAGCAAATATGCAGAAGATCCTCTATCCGACCACGAAAGGGCAGTATTAAAGGAATTTTATTTCCCATTCATAAAAATAGTCCGCAAAAAGCTTCCATTAAAAACTAGGCTATGGGGTATGCTGAGCATTTACCGAACCATATATTTTTTTTCAAAACAAAAATTCTAAGGCATGGATAATGAATATACCGAAAAAGCGATGCAAAATATTCAGGGGTTGATTGGAAATATTGAAACCGTAATCCGAGGTAAGCGGATGCAGATCAAATTAATCCTGACTGCACTCTTGGCCAAAGGACATATCCTGCTTGAGGACAATCCCGGTACCGGAAAGACGGTCATGGCAAAGACGCTGGCGCACAGTATTTCAGGGGAGCCGGGCGCGCAAGGAGTTTCCTTCAAGCGAATTCAGTTTACCCCTGACCTACTGCCCATGGACCTGATAGGCTCTCATATATTTGATGACATCAAAAAAGAGTTCATTTTTAAAAGGGGGCCACTATTCTGCAATATCCTGCTGGCAGATGAAATCAACCGGGCCTCACCCAAAGTGCAATCCGCCCTGCTGGAATGCATGGCAGAAAACCAGATCACCGTGGGCGAAATCACTTACAGATTAAGTGACCTCTTTTTCACCATCGCCACTCAAAATCCGGTGGAAATGGAAGGAACCTATCCCCTTCCTGCCGCACAGTTGGACCGGTTTTTTATTAAAATCAATTTCGGCTACGTCGATGAACAAACCGAACTGCTCATTTTTAAAGATTATATGGGGATCAGCCACAATCTCGATCACCTTCAGCAAATCCTGACCATGGAAGAGATCCTGTTTCTTCAACAGCAGTGTGGCAAAGTGTTTGTCCACGATGAAATCTTTAAAGCCGTAGGAAACCTGGTTTGGGCTACCCGGAAAAACCCGGATATAGTTCTGGCGGCTTCCACCCGCGCAGGAATTATCTTCCTGAAATGCCTGAAGGCTTACGCCCTGGTCAGCGGAAGAACCTTCGTTACCGAAGATGATGTGAAGGATCTGGCCAAACCGGTGCTGCACCACCGGCTCATTTATCGCAACAAGGAAGCCAGAACCCAGGCACTGGACCAAATCGTATCGGCAGAAATGGAACGGCTTTCCAAACTTAAATTATATTGATTGCTCAAATGGCGCGTACTACTGGCCTCATACTGGGAACGATCTTGTGCCTGCTGGCCCTGCGAAGCAGTGCGCAGACGGATAATGCGGCCCGTTATGAAATTGATGCAAAACGGATTGGGGTCAATTATTATGACAAGGATGCCCTTCCCAGAAGCAGGGAATTTGAACGGCTGGACAGTACCTATTATGTAGGTTGGTATTTTGAAGGGATGTTTAAATATGACCGGGCTGCCGATTACCTGGGTTACAAGAATTGTATCCCCCCTCTGAAAAGGGCTCTTTTTTTATTTGAAAGAGATTACGCGGGACATCTAAACGACGTATTTACCACGCGCAAATATGGTTTTGCCCCCTCTGATATGCAGCAAATTGGCAATGCCCTTTACGAAGCCTATTCCAATATCGAGGAACCTGACAGCGCCATGTGGATCCTGGACCGGATTCGGGGTTGGAATATTTCGGTGGATTTTATGGAATATCATATTAAAGCCGCATGGACCATTAACCGCAACCGGTATCTCCTCCACAAATACGCCTTTTTGAAAAATACCGTCAAGGCCAATGAGGAACTTGTACTCAAACACCTGTATACCGCCCTGGATTTAGATGATGCCAACTCAATTTTTTATCTGGCCCTGGTGCATAATTACCTGATGAATATTGATTCAGCAGCATTTTATTATAACCTGTTAAAGCAAACCGGAGGCTTTTACTACAATAACTACGCACATTTTCAAAA
>JAJXYG010000043.1 GCA_021780705.1 Bacteroidota bacterium | reverse complement strand
CTCAGAAGGTGGGACACAGGGATTGCTTCCGGTCGCCTGCATATTCATTATAAAATCCCTTTTTCAGTACATTAAATTCGCTGGCGCCATAAGTATTGTTGTAATTTCTGAGGGCAGAGACCGTAGCATCATAGCTGAAGGTGAAACGAAGGTTGTTAAGTTCAATACCCACCATAGGGATAAAGGCGTCGGTGTAGCGGTAAAAAACTCCAGCAATAATTTGCTTTTCCCCGTGTTCTGTCAAGTTATAGGCTGCATTGCACCCCAATTCAAACTCACTGGCTCCTGCCTGAATGGTGTAATACATATTGGGGTTAATAATGACATTGTCGGCTACTTTGACCAATGCTTCCATGAAAGCAATGTGTCTCATGGAAATGAGGTTATTTCCGGAGGTTTGAAAGAAACTCTCCTTCGGCCGGTTGACATGCTGAATGGAATACCCGGCATGGATATACACATCCTGGGTGGGAAAATAGGCGTAATTCATTCCGACCTGAAGGTCAAAATAATTGATGTTATTGGTAGCAAGGACCGCTGAGGTGGGAATACTCGCATCAAAGAAAGTGCCGTTGAATTGGTCGGGGAAGGTCAATTTGGACTGGTTGATCCGTTTATTGGCCCAACCTACATTAAACCCTACGGTCAGCAGGCTGCTTAATCCCAGTTCCTGGTGGTAGGCAATGGAAGCATAGGCTTTGGTAGAAGTAAGGCTTCCGGTACCAGCCACATCCTGCAGGATCACAGCTCCCAATCCCATCCACCCGGTTTCAATCCGGTTCCGGAATACCTGGGCATCTCCAAAAATACTCATGGTCTGATAGGGCTGAGCCATGATCGCTGAATATTGGTTGCGGTAGGAAGCACCCAGCCGGTAATCTGCATCGGGAATGAATCCGGTATTGGCAGGATTGGTTACCAGAGGGTTATTGAAAAATTGGGAAAAATGCAGGTCTTGTGCGACTCCCGCGTGATAACAAAGGAGCACACTAATGAACAATCCAAAAATCCTTCTTTCCCTGCGCATGGTAATTCAAATTTATCGCAATAAGGTAATATCTCCGGTTTTACGGTATTTGGTCCCATTGGTAAACACAACATCCAGGGTGTAGGAATAGACATCCATAGGCTGCAATTGTCCCTTGTAGGTTCCATCCCACTGGCTCTTGATATTATTGCTTTCAAAAACCATCTGCCCCCACCGGTTATAGATTCGCCATACCATTTTTCCAATCCCAAATCCCTGAACCCCAATACGGCCGTTTACCCCTCCCTGACCGGGGGTGAATGCGGAGGGCACATCTACCAGGGGCTTGATAATGGCGCTTACCTGCGAGCACGTATCGGTACTGCATCCCACATCATTGGAGGCTTTCAGACACACGTTGTAATTTCCGGTAGCCGGGAAGGTATAGGAAGGATCCGTAAGGTTTGAAGTATCTCCTGTGCCAAAATTCCAAAGATAGCTGGTAGCCCCTATGGATTGGTTCACAAAATTAGTAATCGTATTTTGTTTGGGAGGGTTCGGGTTGAAAGTAAATGCAGCCGTCGGGTTCGGACTTACCTCTATAGAAAAGGTGGTGGAATCTGCCTTGTTGCAGGAACTTGAATCATAGGCCACCATTTTTACCTGATAGGTTCCGGTCTGGGAATACAGGTGGGTCGGATTGTCTGAGGTTGAGGTGGTCCCGTCCCCAAAATTCCACAGGAAGTTAATTCCTCCCTGTGAATTGTTCGCAAACACGGCATTATATGGTACACATCCGTTTGCAGGAGTGGCAAAAGAAGCGACCACCGTGGAAGAAAGCCTGACAGTGATACTCGTATCCAGCGGGGCATTACAGAAAGTAGTATCATTTAAAGACAGATGCACCACATAGGTCCCCGGTCCTGCATAGGTATGCATGACGGGTGGGGAATAAGACTGGGTCACCGTCTGTGTATTGTCTCCAAAATCCCAGGTAAAGGTATTTGGATTGAAGCCTCCGGTAGTGGCCGTCGAAGTATTGGTGAAGGAATAAGTAAGATTGGTACACGGCGGTTGTTTCACCGGGATAAAATTCAGCAGGGCTTTGTCATTACCCACCTTGATATGCGTATAGGCCGTATCTGAAATATTGCAGGTCTAACTGTCAACTGAAATAAGGCTCACCGTATAGTAACCGTTGGCCATATAGGTATGGGCATTGTTCGGACTGGTGGTTGTATCGCCGGAACCATCTCCGAAATTCCAGAAATACAGCTTTCCTTTATTCAGCGTATCGCTGAAGTTCACCGTAAGGGGGACACAACCTACCGTATCATATGCTACCCCATTGATAGAAGCCCGGATACTGGCTGCCACCCCGGCAAAATTCATGGCAATCTTGAGCATGCCCAGGTTGCATTCCCCACCTGCCGTAGCCTGATCGGTTCTCGAATAGGCATTGATCGTACCCGGGAAGGCTACCGTGCGGAAACAGTTGGCACACATTGCCTCATAAATGACCCCGTTTTTGTCAAACCGGCTGGTGCCTCCGTCTACATGGTCCCCGAAGGTGAGCGGATTATTGACCCCTTCAGGGGGGTCTTCCTGACCGAAATAGGTTCCATACAAAAGGGAGTCTGCATTTTTCTGAAGTACTATGAAATAAAAATCACTCCCGGAGGCATCCGTGGTTGGTTTTATTGCATTGGGAGTGGTGGGCATTCCAATGGTATTGCCCTCGTTGAATCCGGTATTGGACTTACCTCCCCACCCCGAAACATAAACGTTCTGGCAGCGATCAACCAGGAAGGCGGTAGGAGAGATATTGGGAAGGGAAGAACCTGATCCAAAGACCGTTGAATACACATAGCCGCTCAGATCCGGTTTCAACTTCGAAATAAATTGTTTGGAATTGGGATTGGAATAGATCTTGGTGGCACCTGGGGCCTGGATGACCGGCCAGTTTCCGGTGGTAGTACCGGTCACATAAATATAGCCGAATTTGTCCGCGTCAATCCCATATATCTGGTCAGCCCCCGGGGTGCCCAGATAGGTTCCCCGGATCGCAGCCGTCAGGGAATTATTAAGTTCCACCACAAAACCATCGCACACCCCGCCTGAGTTTGTGGAACTGATGACCCCAGCAGAAGAAATCCCCTTCATATCAGTACTGGCAGTTCCTCCGGCTACATATACATTGTCATTCTGATCCAGGACGAGGACATAGGCCGCGTCCAGATCACTCCCGCCCAGGAAAGTATTGGCTAATATGGAATCGCAATTTGGATTGATCTTGAGCACCACCCCGTCCTGCTGGCCTCCAAAAGTGGGCTGAAAAGCCCCGGCTGTGATAGTTCTGCTATAATCAGCAGACTGGGTGCAGGAGGCCAGGTAGATATTATTATTTGCATCAAGCAACACCTCGCTTCGGGCATCATCCCCATAATTTCTCTTGAGTCCGACTCCGCCGGGAGAACCGGCCTCATCTTTCATATTGACCCCATCATCCCCGGATCCACCGATGCGCATGGAACCGATCAGTGCCGATCCGGAGGCATTCAATTTGGTAACGATGATATCCCATCCCCCGCCCGGTCCGATCACGCTTGGGACAGAAGCCGGATAAGTGGGATAATTGCGGGAGCGGGTGCGTCCCGCTACGATAAGTTCCCCCTGCGGATCCACAATCAGGCTGTGCGGCTGATCATAATCATCCCCACCAATATAGGTCGCATATATCCGCGTATGGCCGTCCGGACTAAGCTTGATAATCCCAATATCAAAATTTCCGTTGAAGGAATTGTCATAGGCGCCCGGTGATACAGGGAACCCCACATCAAATACGATCCCTCCGCCGTAAAAACTGCCGTCGGGGCCATCCGCTGCGGTAAATCCCCAGTTGTCAGCCCGGCTTCCGGAATAACTGAAAAATACTTCGGTAGGATCAATAATCAGCACCCTGGAAGGGTCATAGTTACGTACCTTGAACCTGACCACATTCTGATCGTCTACCACATACTTGCACTCCAGTTGCTGGCGGTTGTTATCCTGGACCTGGTAGGTATAGGGTGCCAGTTCCTTGTTGTCACCCAGGGTGGTATGGATGACCAGCTCGTGATTTTTGACCATGAGCTTATTTGCCCCTGTATATTTCATGGCAATCTTTCCCACATCCGCTCCGGGGTGAATGATGAAATCATATTTGAGGTTTCCGCTTTCACCGGAAAAATACCGGATGTCAATACCCGGATACACATTCTGGTAAGTGACCCCCTGGTAAATTTTACAATTGGAAGCCCATTTGGAAGGATTGTTGCCAATAAAATAGTTATTGATGGTGGGAAGAACCTTATCAGGTAATATGACCGGTTTTTCGGCATTCAGGAATTTCACGTTATAGGCCTGGGTATGAATGATCTTGCCCGCCCCATTTTTCATAGGAACATGCAAGGCTTCCATCAGCTTTTTTTCCTTGATGCTTTCTACGTCTCTTGGGTTGTACTGACTGACGGTAAAACCATCCTCCTGAAGAAAAAAGGACCCACTTCCTGCTTCACTCATGAATTTAACCCGGCTGTCCCACTGCCCTTTGTTTTCGATAAATTCTATTTGGGCATTTGCGTGGAGGGTTACCAGTAATGAGGCCATAAAACCCAGTAAAACGAAAAGATACGGTTTGAAAAGTTTCAAGACAGAAATTTGATTAATGACTAAATTGAACTCAAAGAGTTTAAAGCGGATTCAAAGGAAAAATGATTAGCAATTCCGCAATAAATTTACAAAACTATTCCCACTCACCCGGCAAATTAACCCAGCGGGGTGGATTTAATAACGAGTTAACACCCGGCCCGAAGGCAAGGTTCAGGAAATCCTGCTCCAGGGGGTTTTACCTTTCTGCCGGGCCAGGTATTGCCTCAAAACCCCATGATCCTCAGCGGATAACTCAGGGTCCGTTTCCAATATATCCATGGCTTCTGCCCTGGCCACCTCAAAAATCCGGGTGTCCTTGACAATATCT
>JAJXYG010000166.1 GCA_021780705.1 Bacteroidota bacterium | reverse complement strand
TTTACAATTCCGTAGCACATGCCAGGCCCCTGAGCGTGGGGCTGAACTGCGCCCTGGGTGCAAAAGAAATGCGTCCCCATATTGAGGAACTCAGTGAAATTGCAGGTTGTTACACCTCCGCCTATCCCAATGCAGGGCTTCCTAACGCGTTTGGAGAGTATGATGAGCAGCCTGCCGATACGGCCCATATAATTGAAGAATGGGCGAGGGAGGGATTTGTCAATATTGTAGGGGGCTGTTGCGGCACCACGCCCGACCACATACGGCATATTGCCGAACAGGTCAGGAATTATCAGGCCAGGAAACCGCCGGTGATGGACCAGGTGCTGACCCCTTGATTAAATCGAACGGATATACGTTAAAATAATTTTCAAATAAAATGAACAGGCATCTGGAACCATTCCTCCAATTGTCCGGTCTGGAACCGCTGGTGGTGAGACCCGGAACCAATTTTGTCAATGTCGGTGAACGTACCAATGTCACGGGGTCCAAAAAATTTGCCCGGCTGATCCGGGAAGGTAACTATGAGGAAGCCCTTTCCGTGGCCCGCCAGCAGGTGGAAAACGGAGCGCAGGTACTCGATGTCAATATGGATGATGCCCTGCTGGACGGGGAACAGGCCATGGCCACCTTTTTGAATTTGCTGCAGGCGGAGCCGGATATCGCCAAGATTCCCGTGATGATCGATTCCTCCAAATTCAGCATCATCGAAGCTGGTCTGAAATGTGTACAGGGGAAATGTATTGTCAACTCCATTTCGCTGAAGGAGGGAGAGGAGAAATTTCTGCAGCAGGCTGCCCTTTGCCTGAGCTATGGGGCAGCCGTAATCGTGATGGCTTTTGACGAGAAGGGGCAGGCCGATACCCGGCAAAGGAAGGTGGATATCTGTAGACGGGCGTATCAATTACTGACGGAGGTGGCGGGGTATCTTCCCCAGGACATCATTTTTGATCCCAACATATTTGCAGTGGCAACCGGGATTGAAGAACATAATAATTATGCACTGGACTTTATTGAAGCGACCCGGGAAATCAAATCACTGATGCCCCTGACGAAGGTAAGCGGCGGTGTCAGCAACGTCTCTTTTTCCTTCCGGGGAAATGAGCCGGTCCGTGAAGCGATGCATGCAGTTTTTCTTTATCATGCGATCCAGGCAGGAATGGACATGGGAATTGTCAATGCCGGCCAGCTTGCCGTATACGAACAGATTGATCCGGAATTAAGGGCCCTGTGTGAGGCAGTCATCCTGAACCAGTCCCCTGAGGCTACCGACCGGCTGCTGGCATTTGCAGAAACCGTGAAGGCCCGGGACAAGGCTGAAATCAAAGATCAGGCCTGGAGGAATGAACCGGTGGAAAAAAGGCTGAGCCATGCCCTGATCAACGGGATCACCGAATTTATTGAGCCGGATACCGAGGAAGCCCGGCTCAAATACCCGAGACCGCTGGATGTCATTGAAGGTCCCCTGATGGATGGGATGAACATAGTGGGTGACCTGTTTGGAAGCGGTAAAATGTTCCTGCCCCAGGTAGTCAAGAGCGCCCGGGTAATGAAAAGGAGTGTCAATTACCTTTTTCCCTTTATTGAAGCTGAAAAGGAGGCGACCCGCAAGGCGGACCTCGAAGCAGGCCGGGAAAACCAGGAGGGAAAAGGACCGGCAAAAATATTAATGGCCACAGTGAAAGGGGACGTCCATGATATCGGAAAGAATATCGTAGGGGTGGTGCTGGGATGTAATGGTTATGAGGTGATTGACCTGGGTGTAATGGTGCCCGCAGATAAGATCTTGCAGGCAGCCAGGGAACACGGGGTGGACCTGATCGGACTCAGCGGACTGATTACCCCTTCACTGGATGAAATGGTCCATGTGGCCCGGGAAATGAAAAGAAATGAATTTACCATCCCGCTTATGATCGGGGGAGCCACCACTTCCCGGTTGCATACGGCGGTAAGGATCGCCCCTGAATTTGATAAGGGTGTCATCCATGTCAATGACGCCTCCCGCAGCGTCACGGTTGCAGGAAACCTGCTGAACCCTGATGCACGGGAAGGTTTTCTGCAGGAGATCCGGCAGGAATATGAAAAATTGAGAGTGGATTTTGGCAACAAACGCTCTGCAAAAGCCCTTCTTTCGATTGAAAAAGCCAGGGCGAATAAATTTAAGATCGACTGGAGTGACTACACCCCGGTCACCCCTTCTTTTTTGGGCATAAAGGGTTTTGAAGGATATGATCTGAGGGAAATCAGCAGGTATATTGACTGGCAGCCCTTTTTCATTGCATGGGAGATGCACGGAAAATTTCCGGCCCTGCTTTCTGATCCGACGATTGGGGCGGCTGCCACCAAATTATACGAAGAAGCCCGGGCCATGCTTGAAAAAATCATTTCCGAAAAATGGCTGGAACCCAGGGCGGTTATCGGGTTCTGGCCTGCGGAAGCTACCGGCGAGGATACGGTGGAACTTACCCTGGCGGAAGGCCGAAAGAAAGTGGCTCTTGAATTTTTGCGCCAGCAAATGGTCAAGGCCCCGGGCCAACCCAACCTGTCGCTGGCCGACTTTATCAAACCCCGTGGCATAAACGAAGGGAAGACTGATTATATCGGTGCCTTTGCGGTTTCCATTCACGGTATTGAACCGCATCTTGAAAAATACAGGATTGAACTGGATGATTATAACAAGATCATGCTTCAGGCACTTGCCGACCGGCTGGCGGAAGCCTTTACGGAACTGCTGCATGAAAGGACCCGCCGGGAATTCTGGGGCTATGCAAAATCCGAGCACCTTTCTTCCGAAGAACTGATCGGGGAAAAATATACCGGGATCCGACCTGCTCCCGGATATCCTGCCTGTCCGGATCATACGGAAAAATACAAGCTGTTCAACCTGCTGCAGGCAACGACCCATGCGGGAATCACCCTCACCGAATCCCTGGCCATGGTTCCGGCCTCTTCGGTCTGTGGATGGTATTTTGCCCATCCGGAAAGCAAATATTTCGGGGTGGGAAAGCTCTCCCGGGACCAGGTGGAGGAATATGCAGCCAGGAAGGGGATGCCACTTTCGGAAATGGAGCAATGGCTCAGGTCCCAGCTGGACTATGACGCCTAGGAGCCAGGAAGGAAGCACGATTGGGGATATATCCCGGCTTCTTTAGGATTACAGTATTATTTTTGCCAAAAAGCCATCCGGTATGAGAATTATATCCTATAACGTCAATGGAATCCGTGCCGCCATCAGGAAAGGGTTTATTGACTGGATCCGCACCAATCCTGCAGACATCATCTGCCTGCAGGAAATCAAAGCCAATAAGGAAGATATTGATATCCGTGCCATTGAATCTGCCGGTTACCGGTCTTACTGGTTCCCTGCCCAGAAGAAAGGATATAGCGGGGTAGGCATCCTTACCCGATTATTGCCGGACAATGTCGAACTGGGGCATGGCAATCCCCAGAGCGATTTTGAGGGCAGGGTGCTGCGGGCGGACTTTAAGGACATCACCCTGATCAATGCCTATTTCCCGTCCGGTACCAGCGGAGAGGAAAGGCAGCAATACAAATATGTCTGGCTCGACGAGTTTTTGGATTATCTCAATGGACTCAGAAGGACCCGCACCAAGATAGTGGTCTGCGGAGATTATAACATCGCCCACCAGGAGATCGACATACATAACCCGAAGGGGAATCGCAACACTTCCGGCTTCCTTCCCGAGGAGCGGGCCTGGTTTGATAAATTCCTGGAAAATGATTTCGTTGACGGATTCCGTCACCTGAATAGAGAACCCGACCAATATACCTGGTGGAGTGTGCTACGACCCACTACCCGGCTTGAAAACAGAGGCTGGAGAATTGATTATATCAATGTATCGACCAACCTGAGAGGGATGATCCACGATGTCAGGATATTCCCCGAAGTCAAGCACAGTGACCACTGTCCCGTTTACCTGGAACTCAAACCCTGATCATGCTCATACAGAATAATACTTATAAGGTGGACCCGGGTATTGTGTCCGAGTGGTACCGCTGGCAGCGTGAAGTGTGCATTCCTGAGATCATGAAGACCGGGTTATTTTCCGAGTACCGTTGTTATGAATTACTCGATATGGAAGAGACCGATGGGAAAACCTATGTAATCCAGTTCTGGGCAAAAGACAAAAAGGATCATGACCGGTTTGTCCGGGAGTATGACCGGGATTTTGAGAAATGGTCCCTGGACAACTGGGGACACCGGATTGTCCGTTTTCGAACCCTCCTTGGAGCCCTGTAATGATGCAGGTTTACCAACTTTGGCTTTCCTTTATCAACATCCGGATACAGACCACCTGCCACGGTGAAAATTTGGGGATAATCTTTGAAAGGCCTGCTGCCATTGAATCCTGGAGAATTGGCCAGAATTTAAAAAGGCACATTCGAGAAGACAGGCAATTCAAAACCTTTACCAATCGCGGATTTCAGCAAAACAGGTGCAAAAATAAATTTGTAAAAAATTTTGTTGAAATGAAAAACCCTCTATATTTGTTGCTGTTAAAAAATCAAATAAAATTATCATGAACAAAGCTGAACTAATCGCCAAAATGGCCGATGACGCGGGAATTACAAAAACTCAGGCCAATGCTTCTTTGGATTCATTCGTAGAAGCAGTTACCAAAACTCTTAAAGGTGGCGGTAAGGTAACCTTAGTGGGTTTCGGTACTTTTTCTGTAAGTAAAAGAGCTGCCCGCAATGGTCGCAATCCCCAAACAGGAGCTGTTATAAAGATCAAAGCCAAAAAGGTAGCGAAATTTAAAGCAGGAAAAGAATTATCAGCCAAAATCTGATAAGTCCCCAAATTTTTACAAGCAAGATGCAATCATGTGTCTTGCTTTTTTATTGCAGTCTATTTCGGGGAAGGCTGCAAACCAGCAATACAGATTTATCCAATAAAACATAAACCTACAATGGGACGCGGAGATAAAAAGACTAAAAAAGGTAAAATTTTTAAGGGCTCCTATGGGAAGACCCGT
>JAJXYG010000090.1 GCA_021780705.1 Bacteroidota bacterium | reverse complement strand
ATACCCTGCTGATGATGTTCCTTGGTATTGAAATCATGTCTATTCCTGCTTATATCCTGACTGCCAGCGACAAGCAAAATCTTAAAAGCAATGAAGCCGGTCTGAAGTATTTTCTGATGGGGGCCTTTTCCACGGGCCTGATGCTTATGAGGATTGCCCTGGTTTACGGCGGTAACCCGCTTGGCTCCTTCTATATCAATGTGATTGACCTCGGAAGTGGCCATCTCAATGCCATGATCGGAACGGGACTGGTCCTCCTGCTGGTGTCACTTGCCTTCAAGGTATCGGCTGCCCCGTTTCATTTCTGGGCTGCCGATGTGTATGACGGGGCACCTACGGTGTTCACTGCCTTTATGGCTACTATTGTAAAGATTGCCGGCTTTGTGGCCTTCATCCGGCTCTTTGAGGTATCCTTCGGGATTATCCAGCGGGAATGGCAGATGCTGATTGTAGTGATCATCGCAGCCACCCTGATTATCGGAAATCTCACTGCAGTGTTCCAGCAAAGCGTCAAGCGGATGCTGGCCTACTCCAGTATTGCCCATGCAGGATTTATGATGTTTGCCCTATTTGCCCTGAACAATACGGCCCGGGAAGGCCTGATCCTTTATGCGCTGGCGTATAGCGTGGCCACTATCGGCATTTTTGCCGTCCTGGTGAAAATGGATGATTATACCATTGAAGGATTTAACGGCTTATATAAGTACCAGCCGGTCCTGGCCCTTACTGCGACCATATTCCTGCTCTCTTTGACGGGGATTCCCCTGACAGCGGGATTTGCGGCAAAATTTTACATGCTGCTCGCCGCAGTGAAAACCGGCCATCAGTTTTGGCTGGTGATCCTGGCAGTGATCTGTGCGGCCATCAGCGCCGTGTACTATTTCCGGGTCATCCAGGCCATGTACTTCAAGGAACCTTCCCAGAGTGATCCCCCCAGGATGGATGTCAATGGCCGGTTCAAATTTCTGCTGATCGCTGCGGCTGCCGTGATCATTGTCTTTGGAATGTTGCCCTCCCTGGTGATAGACTGGATCTACTATTAATTTGATAAATGGTAACTTTTCGGTCTCACGAATATAGTACCTTCATGGCTCGCCCTCTTTATTAAATGAGGCAATCCCATGCAATTTTCAGACACATTTTCCCTTGCGTATAGAACGGTGAAGAGCAATCGGCTTCGCACCGGGATAACGGTCACTATTATTGCATTGGGTATAACCGCCCTTATCGGAATCATTACCGCCATCACTTCCATGGACCAGAGTCTGAAGGAAAACTTCGCCCTGATGGGAGCCAATTCTTTTTCCATTCACTATCAGAACTGGAACATCCGTATCGGCGGAAGGCGCCAGGTGCACAAAACCAAGGTGGGAGCCCTGAAACAAAGGAGTTCCAATGCCACCAAGAAGATTACCTACCAGGAGGCGCGCCTGTTTAAGGAGCGATACGATTTTCCGGCCCTGGTCACCATTACCCTTTCCGGCCCCCAGAACATCATTGTCAGCAATGAAAAGGTGAAGACCAACCCGAATGTAGGGATGCAGGGCGGGGATGAGAATTATCTGACCCAGAGCGGATATTCACTGGAAGCAGGCCGCAATTTCAATAAAATAGACATTGAAAGCGGGCGCAATATTTGTATCCTGGGCAACAGTGTGGCACAGAAACTATATGGAGACAATACCGTTCGGGCGCTCGACCGGATCATCCTGGTGGCAGGAATCAAGTACCGGGTGATAGGGGTGCTCAAAAACAAGGGCTCCAGTGCATTTCTGAATGCAGACAATATTGTCATCACCCCCTATACCAATATCAGGCGCCTGTTTGCCACCGACGGCACCTCCTATGACATCGGAGTCATGGTCAATGATCCCAAAAATATGGATGCGGCTATCAGTGAGGCCACCGGGATATTCAGGCCTATTCGCAAATTGGCAGTTGATGAAGACAATAACTTTTATATTGACAAGAGTGATGCGGTGGCGGAAGTATTCATGAAAAGCCTGGGTACCATCACCACGGCGGCTGCCTTCATCGGACTGATTACCCTGCTGGGTGCGGCCATCGGACTCATGAATATCATGCTGGTGGCCGTTAACGAAAGGACCCGTGAAATCGGGCTGATCAAGGCCATTGGCGGCAAAAAGAGCGGAATCAGGGCCCAGTTCCTTTTTGAATCCGTGCTGATCTCCATGCTGGGAGCCCTGCTGGGCATACTTTTCGGCGTGTTGATCGGTAACGGGGTGAGTGCATTGCTGCATACCGGTTTTGTAGTGCCCTGGCTGTGGGTGGTAATAGGGATCGGCACCTGTTCTCTGGTGGGGCTCCTGGCGGGGCTTTACCCGGCTATCAAAGCCTCCCGGCTTGACCCCATTGTGGCCCTTCGCTACGAATAATTGGGCCTCGGAATGCACTTTTTTTCTCAATTTTTATATGGTAAAACCAGGTTCCCGCGCTTTAACTACAAGTGGAAAGAACCGCACCAGTCCTGTACTTTCAGGCTATGGCTCCCTTAAAAAATGTAAGGAGAATATTATTTTTAAAATAATATTTCACTATATTGTGCCCTCTCCAAAAATTTTTTTGGCTTGAATGAGATTTTTCAGATTATTTTTCTGTACAATTGTACAATCAAATATTTTAACCAAATCATCTTAAACTTTTAACACTTAAAACTATTGTTATGGCAGAACCAAATAAAACTGCACCTTCCACAGTAAATGCCACCACTTCGGTTCAGGCGAAAAAATCAAGTAATATTATCTCCCTGTTGGCTCCCATAATTTGTATCATTTTGGGTTACAGTATCTGGCGTTTTGTTATCGGGAACAGTGCAAACTTCACCAGTCCTGATCCTGCCGGCGGATTCTGGCCAAAAAATGAAGGACCCAAAACTGACTGGGCCAGGATGTACCAGGGTGGTATTGTGGTGCCTATTTTGATTGGTTGCTTTTTAATCGTATTTACTTTCGTAATTGAAAGGGCATTGACTGTAGCTAAAGCCAATGGAAAAGGTTCTAACGCTGATTTCATCCGCAAAATACAGTTCTTCCTGGCTGACAAGAAAGTGGATGCTGCACTGGCTGAATGCGACAAGCAAAAAGGTTCTGTAGGTAATGTAATGAAAGCTGGATTAAGGAAATATAAAGCCATGATCACTGAAGGAGAACTCACTACGGAACAAAAGATTCTGGCCATTCAAAAAGAAATCGAAGAAGCAACTGCACTGGAATTGCCCATGCTGGAAAAAAATCTCGTGTTTCTTTCCACCCTTGCTTCGGTATCTACCCTGCTGGGATTGCTCGGAACGGTACTTGGTATGATCCGTGCATTCGGTAACCTGGGTGAATCAGGTGGTGGTGAAGCGGCCCGCGAATTGTCAAAAGGTATTGCAGAAGCATTGTATAATACCGCCACAGGTATCGGTACCTCCGCATTCGCCATTATCTCTTATAACATCTTTACTACCAAGATCGACGCAATTACCTATGGTATAGATGAATCAGGCTTTACCCTGACCCAGAGTTTTGCCTCTTTGTATAAATAAGAGAAAAATTTTTATGGATTTTTCTAAGAATTGAATCATAATATTAATAAAAAATAAATAATGGGAAGAGCCAAAATAAAGCGCGGAAACACCAATGTGGATATGACTGCCATGTGTGATGTTGCATTCCTGTTGTTAACTTTTTTCATCTTAACAGCGCAATTCAAACAATCGGAAGCGGTGGAAATATCCCTGCCTTCTTCTGTGTCCAACCGGCACGCACCTGAAAAGGATGCTTTTATAGTGTCTATCGACAAGCAAAACCGAGTTTTCCTGAATATGTCCAATGACATTAAGGGAGATGTTTTCGATGAATTGGTTAAGGAGAGGAATATGAATGTGACTCCTGATGACAGAAAGTTATTCATGCAGACGGATTTTATAGGGGTTCCCCTCAACCAGTTGATGTCATTTATTAGGATTCCCTCCAACCAGCTGAAGAACACCCAGTTGGCCGGGATACCTTATGACAGTACCAACAACGAATTGCAGGCATGGATCACCGCAGCAGCCACCGCGGCTTCCGGAGACCGGCTGAATTTTCTTATCAAGGCGGATAATTCAACCAAATACCCGGCCTTTGGTAAGGTCATCGATGCGTTCAAGAAAAATGACATTTATAAGTACAATCTGGTTACCAATGCAGAAGATGTGCCGAAAGGAAGCGTATTGTATGAGGAAAACCTGAAAGCACAGCACGCTTCGGGCAAATAACCCACAGATTGCTTGATAATTAAATTATTAACCTAAAAATTTTCAGCTATGGCAGAAATGGAGGTAAAACAATCAGGCGGCAAGAAAGGGCCTGGTGTGAAGAAGAGTAAAAAGCTATCCACCCGGATAGACCTTACTCCGATGGTGGACCTGGGATTTCTCCTGATTACTTTTTTCATATTCACTACTACGGTGACTCAGGCTACAGCAATGCCGCTGAACATGCCAAAAGATACCAAGGATCCGAACCTGCAAAATAAGGTAAAGGAATCCGGGTCTCTGACGCTCATGATGGGGAAGGACAATCTGATTTACTATTATTTCGGTAATGATCCCGCCACCATGCAGTCTACCAATTTCAAGGATGTGAGAAAGATCATTCTTGACAAGAAGAAGAGTACACCGGTAGATGATTTGTACCTTATCCTGAAACCCGATAAGGATGCCACCTATAAGAATGTGGTGGATATGCTGGATGAAATGACCATTGACGATATCTCCAGATATGCGATGGTGGATCCCACCGCGGATGAGTATAACAAGATACAGCAGACTGAAAAAGCTGCAGGAATACAGTAAAATTCCATTTAGCGATATCTAAAAAACAATACATGGAACCGAACAAAATATTAAAATCAGATCTTCTAGACATTATCTTTGAGGGAAGGAACAAAGACTACGGTGCCTATGACCTGAGAAAAACCTACAATCGCAGGATCAGAGCGGCCGTCGCCAGCACGGTGGTGGTCATC
>JAJXYG010000253.1 GCA_021780705.1 Bacteroidota bacterium | reverse complement strand
AAAATCCTCGTGGAGGAGTTTTCCTTGTATTGAAGGATACTTTTTTAGCAGAAAATCCACCTTTTCCTGATCCAGTTCCACGGCCCGAAATTCTATATCGGGAATCGAAAGCAGGTGGTGTGTCAGGGCACCGCCACCCGGACCTACCTCCAGCAGTTGCCGGAAGTGATGACGGGACAGTTCCTCCAGAATGCGGGCTACTACCCGTTCATCTTTGAGAAAGTGCTGGCCAAGGGACTTTTTCAGGGTATACATATCCAGTTTTAATTTTGGAAAGCCTTTCCATTTTAGAAAACTTCCTGTTTTTCTGACAAATTGCGGTCAATTTAAACCAAATACCATTACCCTTAAAAAATTCCAGGTCCTATAAGGCGGTTCCCAGGTGGCCGGAAGGGAGTAATTTTGCAGGGCCATGAGCATTTATTCTACAAGAGGGATTGTCCTTAGGACCGTAAAATACGGAGAGACCTCCGTCATCGCTACGGTTTTTACCGAATTATTTGGCCTGCAGTCCTACCTGGTCAATGGGGTGCGCACCCAGGGAAAAGGATCCAGGGCACATTTCTTTCAGCCCGGATCCCTGTTGGAGCTCCAGGTGTATCACCAGGAACTCAAACACCTCCAGCGCATCCGCGAAATGCGTTGGGCAGTGCTCTATCAGCATATTTTCAGCGACATTACCCGTAATGCAGTGACCCTCTTCATGGTAGAATTGCTTACCAGGACGCTCAAGCAGCCGGAAAAAAATGAAGTGCTCTTTGAATTCTGCCAGTCGGCATTTTGCTGGGTGGACCAGGCTGAAAAAAAATTGACGGCCAATTTTCCGATATTTTTTTCCCTTCAATTGCTCCACCACCTGGGTTTTCGGATCCAGGACAATTATTCGCCAGACCGCCCGCTGTTCAACCCGATGGAGGGAAATTTTACCCGGGAAGGTCAGGAAGATTCCACACTCATTTCCCCTGAGGTAAGTGCGGGCATCTCCCGGTTCCTGAAGATCCGGGACCTGGAAGGGCTGGGGGCGGTCCTGCTAAACCAGGTTCAAAGAAGAGAAATTCTCCAGGAAATTGAAAAGTATTATATGATCCATATGCCGGATTTTACCCGGATGAAGACCCTGCCTGTCCTTCATGAAATCCTGAGCTGAACGTACCATTACAGAATTTTTTTGGAAACGGACCGGGAGGTGAGCCGCCCTTCTTCGGTATTTTCAATTAACACGACTCCCGGGCGCTTTCCCCTTTCAAAGCTGCCCAATCCCCCTTCCATCTGAAGGGCTCTGGCACCATTCAGGGTAGCCCATCCCAGCAATTTTTCCAGACTGATTTGGGGGAAATGCGCCTGGATGGTCTTCAGTTCTGCCAGTATATCCAGTTCGTAATTGGAAGAAAGGCTGTCGGTACCTACCACCATGTTAAAGGGACTGCGGGAAAGTAAATCCAGGTCCGGTACCCGGTCTTCTATGTAGAGGTTCGCCCGCATGCATACACAGAGCGACACCCGCTGGTCTTTTTCTACCGTCTGTTCCAGGTAGGCCAGGTCGGGTGCCCCCATGAAGGTATTATGGACCAGGATAATCGAAGCAGCCCTGGAAAAATAGGGAAAATAGGAAGGAAGGCTGGAAACCCCGGGCGGGGTGAAGAAAGAATTGTCGATTCCCATCTTTTCATAGAGGTTTGCCAGACTCCCGGTGCCCTGAAGGAAGAAGGCATCTTCATCCGGGGTCTCCTGGTTGTGAATACTTACGACACTTTGGGAAAAATAAGGGGCAATTTTTCCCCACAATTCCCGGGACACCGAATATGGGGCATGGGGAACCATTGAGGTGGAAAATCCCTGATTCTTAAAGGTTTCATAAAACTCCCGGCTTTTGTCAAATCGCATTCCGGCCACTGCAGGATTCCAGCCGCTGACTTCCACAAAATTGTGGTACCGGATGGTCCCCTCACTTTTTACGGATTGCGATAGCAGGTTATTGCAGATGTCCCCCACGGCCACAATCCCCGATGCTTCCATCTGATGCTGGGCATCTGTCATGGCCTCCCGGATCTTTTCCGGTTCAAAATGGCGGGTCGCCACTACCGAACAAACAAAATCCACCAGTCCCGTCTTTTCTTCAATTAGCCCCTTCAGGTGGGAAAGCTCCAGGTGGCAGTGTGCATTGACGAAACCGGGCGCGAGGATTCCGGGATATTTTTGAACCCCTTCTCCTGCCTCGCTTTCCGGTACCAGGTCCAGGATCACCCCCCGGGAATCGGCAATCAGGACGGGATTTTCTTCGCGAAAGCGAACTCCGTCAAAGAGGGCACCGGCCTTAAGTTTTACATATTCCATGTAGACAGATGAGTTAATTTTGCAACCCGTGGGCCAAAGATAGCCTCTTCGGGATTGCCTTAGCGGCTATTGCCACCCAAAATTGACAAGCAATGCTCGACAAACTAGATGCCATAAGGGCCAGATATGACCAGCTGGGAGTAGCGCTCTCCAATCCGGAAATCGTGTCTGACAACCGGAAATACAAGCAGCTCAGCAAGGAATACCGCAACCTGGAAAAGATTGTCACCGTCCGGAATCTTTATGCCAAGGTGCTGGATAATATTGCCTTTAATCGTGAAATGACCCTCAGTGATGATGAGGAAATGAAGGAACTCGCCCGCCAGGAACTGCCCGGTTTGCTGGAGCAGAAGGAAACCTACGAAAAGCAGATCCGCAACCTGCTCATCCCCAAAGACCCCCAGGATGAAAAGAACTGCATCCTGGAAATCAGGGCCGGTACCGGCGGGGATGAAGCTTCCCTGTTTGCCGGAGACCTGCTTCGTATGTACCTGAAATACTGTGAATCCCGTGGCTGGAAGACCTCCCTGCTCAGCGAAAGCGAAGGAACCGTAGGAGGCTATAAGGAAGTGCAGGTCGAAGTCACCGGCGACGATGTGTATGGTACGCTCAAATTTGAAAGCGGGGTACACCGGGTGCAGCGGGTGCCCGATACGGAAGCCAGCGGCAGGGTGCATACCAGCGCAGCCACGGTAGCCGTAATGCCTGAAGCGGAGGAAGTGGATGTGGAAGTAAGGGATAGCGATGTGAAAATGGAAACGGCGCGTTCAGGCGGTGCGGGAGGCCAGAATGTCAACAAGGTAGAAACCAAGGTGATGCTGACCCATATTCCCACCGGAATCGTAGTGGTCTGCCAAACCGAAAGAAGCCAGCTGGCCAACCGGGAAAAGGCCATGCAGATGCTGCGCACCAAATTATATGAGGAAGAAGTACGCAGGCAGGAGGAAGAAATTTCCCGCCACCGCAAAAGTCTGGTCAGCACCGGGGACCGCTCCGCCAAGATCCGAACCTATAATTACCCCCAGGGAAGGGTGACCGATCATCGCATCGGCCTGACCGTTTATAATTTAGATGATGTCCTCAACGGAAAGTTGCAGGAATTCATCGACGCACTGCAATTTGCGGAGAACTCCGAAAAACTAGTAAATCAATAAGATGCAGCGGCTATGAGGTGTCAACTACCTGCGGTTTAATAATTTCATAACAATAGCCATTGATCTCTTATAGCTTTATTAACAAATGTGTCCTTAACTTTGGCATGTGATTTGAAACATAATCAGTGTAACAATTAAAAGTCAATTTTCTCATAAGCAGTTAGTTTTGGTAAACGGCCCCTGTTTCTACAGGGGCTTTTCTTTAGAATCACATTTTTAAAAATTCATTAAAAACCCTTCCCCTAAAGCATTGTTTAGTAAGTGACCCCGAACCATGTGTAATACTTAGTTTATCTTTGATTTAATTATCCGGAAAAATCACCATACCTGGTTACCAGTCCGGTATAATCTTTCGCTTATATGAGCACATCAAATACCTCACAAATTTTTCAGGCGCACAAACCGACCCGGTGGAAAAGAATCAAGTGGACTTCGCGCTTCCTGATATTCATCGGAATCTTCTGTTTTGTGGTGCTGGGAGTGGCACTCTATAGCGGATCGCTGCCCAACCTCCCCAATATGGAGGCCAGGGCCAGAGCATTTGAATCCACCCTGGATCCTTCCAATCCGCTCACCCTGAAAAACACCCAGAACGAAAGATATAAGGGATTCAAAAACTTCCTGTTTCGAAAACTGAGGGCCGATTCCATTCGAAAGGCAAGGATGAAAACCCCTTCGAAGGCCAAATCACTGTCACTGATCCGGGCGGCATTTTACACCCCCTGGAATACCAAGGCCTCCTACCCGGACCTTGAACAAAATGCGGATAAACTCAACACGATATTCCCCGAGTGGTTTTTCATTGATACCGTGAAGCTGACGCTGCAGTCCAGAATTGACAGCCAGGGCCTGGTCCTGATGAAACAAAAGCAACTCCGGATCCTTCCCATCCTGTCGAATTTCAATTCCTCCAAAAAAGACTTTGACGGCGCCCTCCTGCACAAGATCCTGAGCAATCCCAAACTGGAAAACCGGCTCATTCAGGAACTGGTGGATTCACTTACCCACTACCAGCTCAACGGGGTCAATGTCGATTTTGAGGAACTTGCGGAGACTACCAATGGTCCCTTGAGCAATTTCATAAAAAAATTATACGGGGCCCTGCATCCCAGAAAGTTCCTGGTGACGATGGATGTGGCACCTAAAAATAACGACTACGATTATCCCAAACTTGCGGCCTATAGCGACTACCTCGTCCTGATGGGGTATGATGAGTACAGCCCCTCGACCGGACCCGGACCCATCAGCAGCCAGAAATGGCTGGAGGACATCCTTGCCTGGACTTCAGACCGGGTGCCCCCGGAGAAGATCATCCTCGGGCTCGGAGGATTTGGATATGATTGGGCCAATGGCAAGTTCGCGGCTACCTATACCTATACCGACGCCATTAACCAGGCCAAGGCAACAGGAGCCCATATTGTATACGATAACGACTCCTATAATCTGCATTTCAACTATGCCTCCCAGGATTCGACCAATGATGAGGTGGATACCGTCCAGCACGAAGTGTGGTTTACCGATGCCGCCACTACCTTCAACATCCTGAGATTCAGCGATGAATATCCTACCGCCGGCACCGCCTTGTGGAGACTGGG
>JAJXYG010000325.1 GCA_021780705.1 Bacteroidota bacterium | reverse complement strand
TCCCTGCCCCCATCCAGATTTTCCACCCTGCCTACCTGTAACCCATTAATAATGACCGGATTGGATTTGGAAAGCCCCAGCACGTCCTTATATACGGCATAGATATATTTTTCCTTCTTGAATATCTTCCTTCCCTTCAGGTAATTGAAACCAAAAATGAGTAACAATAATCCCGCGATCGCCATCAATCCTATTTTGGTTTCGTTACTGAGTTTCATAAAATTTGTATTGGGTTTGAGGCAATTTTAAATTAACTCCCGGATTGAATCGGGCACATTCTCTTTTGCGAAAATAACAAATCTTTACTGGCAACAAAGCACAGGAGGCATGGCGGGATCTTCCTTTTGTCCGGGATATTCAGACCGGGTCAATTTTTCGCAGGGCCAACCGCCTGGCTGAGGGAGGGTTTGGGAGAAGCAGCAGGGGTGACTTTGAGGCTTAGGCTGTCATGGGGGCCCTCCACCTCATCCCTGTATTTGATCAGGGCCTTGGTGATCATATCAGCAATCTGTTGCTGCCCCTGTTGACTATTGAGATACCTTTCGTCTTCATAATTTTCCATAAAGCCAGTCTCTACCAGTACTGCCGGCATTTGGGTCGCCTGCAGCACCCAGATTCCCTTCTGTCTTTGGTGTACCCCCAGGTCAGGTCTGCCCGCGCTGTCAACCATTTCCTGGATCAGCGAGGCCAGTTTGTAGCTCTTTTTAAAATAATTCTGGGTATACAAGAGGGCCTTGGCCTTCCATTCCGGGCTATCCTCGTTGATATCCAGAGTGCTGTCATTTTCATCGGTGGAAAACAGCAGGTCACTTTGCTCCATGGCCTTGATCTTATCATCGGTCTTGTGGGCAGCAAAAATCCAGGTACTGGTACCCCTGCGGTCGGTGGGTAATTTATAATACTCCCTGATCGGTACAATATGGGTATGGGCAGTACGTATACGCTTTCTTTTTTTGCCCTTTCCTACATAATGGGTGGTGTAATAGGTTTCCCGGCGGTGGCCGATGATCCTGGAGGCGGTCCTGAGGCTCACGGCATCCGCATGGATGCATACAAACAGGTCTCCGTGGTATTCATTGGCAATCTGGGCCTTTTCCTTTACAGGTTGATATATGTCAGTGGTCCGGGTGGGTATTATTTTGACATCCGGCATTTTTTCCCTCAATTCTGCCACCAGCTTTTTGGATATGGCCAGGGTTACATCCTTTTCTTTCGAATACAGTGAGCCCCGGTATTCCCCCTTAGCCCCTGAATCAGTGCCTCCGTGCCCCGCATCCACGATAATGGTCCTTATCCTTCTACCACTTTGGCAAAGGGCAGGGTGGCAGGCGATTGCCAGTCCTGAGAAAAATAATAAATGAATGGGGAGTTTCCTGAATACATGCATGGGTTTTCCTTAATTTAACGGGTCAGTATTTTACATGGGAATCTTCACAAATCCTTAATGGGATTATCTCTATTTTTGTCCACTACTGCTTGGAACATGATCGACAAAGTTAGCTCAAAATATATTTTTTTTCTTTGCATCGCAGCTATACTTTGCAATCTGACTGCTTTCACTAACCCCAAGGCGCATAATCCGACCTTTCATCCTTATCCAGATTGGCATCTCGATACGACCCAGCCTGCAAAGGAAATCAATAATCCTGTTGATAAAAAGCTAAAATCACCCACCACCCCACCGGCGCCGACCTCTTTTTCCACCTCAGACAGTCTGCCTCCCCAGGGAGGCGATTCTTTATCCAGGGTAGACAGCCTTCCTCAAAAGGACAGCCTGGCAAAGAAATCCGAAGCGGACACCATCCGGTATGTATCGTCCAAAAATGCCCCGGATACGGTCATCGAATACACGGCAGAGGACTCGATGGTAGTGGATATCCCCGGAAAGACCATCACCCTTTACGGGCAAAAGGCTACTACCCAGTACAAGGACAATAACCTTACCGCCCCGGTCATCGAACTGCAACAATCCACCGGAGATATCCTGGCTTCCCTGAAAAGGGACAGTACGGGCAAGGTGATCGCGTACCCGACCTATAAGCAGGGGAGTTTTCTCTCGGAAAGCGATTCGATTAAATTCAACATGAAAAGCGGAAAGGGACTCACCAAAGGAACCTATACCCAGCAAAATGAAATGTACGTCTACGGGCAGGTGATCAAAAAGGTGAATGACCAGGTATTCTATGCCTACCGGGGCAGGTTTACGACCTGTGACCTGGACACCCCGCACTTTGCCTTTGTCAGCAATAAGATCAAGTTTATCAATGATAAAATGGCCATCACGGGACCGGTCCATCCCGAATTTGAAGGGGTTCCCATACCGATTTATTTCCCGTTTGGCATTTTCCCCCTGAAAACCGGCAGGCATTCAGGTCTGTTGCAACCCACCTTTACTTCCAGCCAGCAGCGGGGATTGGGACTTGAAAATCTGGGGTACTATAAAGTCATCAATGACTATTGGGACATTGTGTTCAGGGGAAGCGTCTACTCTTATGGGGGATGGAGTTTTTCGCTGGCGCCCACCTATTACAAGCGATATCATTACCGGGGTAACCTGACTTTCGACATACAGAATTTCAATACCAACTTCAAGGGGGACCCGGATTTTTCCCATAACCGAAGTTACCACCTGGCCTGGAGCCACTCGATGGACTCGAAGGCGAGGCCAGGGGTCTCCTTTTCAGCCAATGTGAATGCAGCCAGCAGCAGTTATAATTCCCAAATCCCGAATTCTCCGCTGCTGAACTATTCCAACCAGCTTCAGTCCTCCATCGCCTATTCGAAGACCTGGTCGGATAAGCCCTTTAACCTGACCATCACGGCCAATCACAACCAGAATACCAATCTGAAAGTGATCAATGTCAACCTGCCGGACATAGGATTCAATGTTCAGACGATTTATCCGTTCAGAAAGAAGGAGGGAGTCGGCACCCCCAAGTGGTATGAAAACATCGGTTTTGCCTATACCGGGAATGCCAAGAACCAGTTTTCTTTTTATGACACCCTGCCCAATATTTTCAAACAGATAGTAGATACCATTCAGTATGGTTTCCATCATTCCATTCCCATATCCCTGTCCCTTCCCAAAATGGGGGTATTCCAGGTGGGGCCCTCCATCAGCTATGATGAGACCTGGTACCAGACCAAGACGGTACACTCCTGGGATCCGGTGGGAGACAGCCTGATAACCAAAATTCACAAGGGACTGTATACGGCCCGGCAGATGACCTTTGGGGTTAGTGTGACCACCCGGATTTTCGGGATGATAACCCCCAAGAAGAAAAGCTCCAGATTAATCGGGATCCGCCATGAGATCACCCCGACCCTGGGGATCAGCTATAAACCCGATTTCAACCGGGGATCCCTGTATTATACCCAGGTGGATACTGCCGGGGACAAGCAGCAATATTCCATATACGAAAGAAACATCTTTTCTCCCTATACCGGCGGTCGTTTTGGAGGTCTCAACTTCGGGATAGACAATAACATCTCAATGAAGGTGCGCAATCCCAAGGGAACGGGTGCTGATTCTGTGAAGAAAATTTCCCTGATTGACGGGCTTAGTATTAATGGCAGCTATAATTTCTTTGCAGATTCCTTCCAGCTAAGTCCGTTTCAGGTATCTGCCAGGAGCAACCTGTTCAACAAAATTAATATCACCGCCAGCGGGATCCTCGATCCCTACGATGTTAACAGCAGGGGACAGCGCATCAACCGGCTTCTATGGGCGAGAAAGCCCCTCAGCCTCGGCCGGCTTACCAGTGGTACGGTATCACTGTCCACTTCCCTAAGAGGCGGGGACCAAAAGAAGAAGCCGGAGGTATCCCCGGGCGAGATGCAACAAAGTGGATATACCCAGGATCAGTATAACAGCGAACTGGCATATGTGCAGAATAATCCAGGACAATTTGCCGATTTCAACATACCCTGGTCGGTCAATTTCTCCTATGCACTCACCTTTTCCAAATCTTACTATTTCACCCAGGGACCTACCACATCATTCTCTCAAAACGTGAATTTTGGGGGGACTTTAAACCTCACCAAGAAGTGGCAACTCGCAGCCAATGGATTTTATAATATCAGCCAGGGACAGCTAAATACAATTTCCCTGACCATTTCCAGGGACCTGCACTGCTGGCAGATGTCTATATCGGTTGCTCCGGTAGGATTATACCGGTTCTTCAGCATCAGCATCAGTCCGAAATCACCCATACTCAGAGACCTGAGAGTGAACCGTACCCGTTACTTCTACAATACCCCATAGGCCATGGAGGCAGCCTTTACCGGAGTCCGCTTTCGATGTATTTGAGCCAGGTTTTGATAAAAAAAGCATTTCGGGCATTGCTCAGCCTTGCATCGCAAAGATGCATGGATATATTTTGGCCGCCACACAGGGAAGTAAGGACATAGTCTACCCGGGGTTGCCCGGAGGATTCAATTACCATACCGGTGAATTTCACACAACCCACCTCAAATGAGGGGGCCTTCTTCATCACTCCCTGAGGATCCAATATCTTCTCGATTTCCTTCAAGTCTCTTATAAACTGGGGAAGGCTTCTTCTTTCTACCGGAATAAAATTATTCAGGGGATCCTGGGGCGGAAGCCGGGTTACAAATCTCACCGGCTGGCTCATATCCTTGTCCAGCAGTGCATATTCCTGGCCCAATATAGGTGTGGCGCCCAAAAAGGTTACAAGTAGGATTAACCATCTCATATACAAAGGGTAACAGATTATTTGAATTCACCGAATTCAGCGCGCAATATATCAGAAATTTCTCCAAGGGTGCAAAAATTCTCCACCGCTTCTATCACGGCAGGCATTAAGTTTAGGTTACCTGCAGCATGGTCCCGGACCTTTTCCAGGCAGGCCCCTACCCGGGCACTGTCCCTGGACTTTTTCAGGGATGCCAGCCTGTCGACCTGGACCTGGCGGATACGGTCATCAATCCTGAAGGAAGGAGGCTGGTTTTGCTCGGTTTGACTGAAGGCATTAACCCCCACAATTATCCTCTGCCCAGACTCCACCTTCTGCTGGTAGGCATAGGAACTGGAGGTGATTTCATTTTGCATGAAGCCTTCCTCTATGGCA
>JAJXYG010000366.1 GCA_021780705.1 Bacteroidota bacterium | reverse complement strand
CCGATCTGAAACCAAAGACCTTCCCCGGCCCAAACCGGTCGCAGAGAATCGCCACGAAATCCTCAGTGCTTTTGAAGATGCAGAAGAAGGTTATCTCGAACCCGTCCGCAAGTCCTATGCCTTCCCGATCATTCTGGGAATCCTGGTTTTTGCAGCCGTCATCGTGGCCTATATCTATCTCCACAAATTCAAATAACCTTTCCCCGGCCGGGAATCATTGTCATTGTTCCAGCTCGATGATGGTATCGGGAGGACTCTTTTTTACCCCATCCAGATAGATAAATACCCCTTCGGATATTTGTTTGAAACGCACCGGAGTGTGGTCTTTGAAGGTAATCGCCTTCACAATCTTTTCCTTCAGGTTGGGAAGGAATATGAAAGAGGAACCTGCCGGAAGTTGAAGTATGTGGACAAACAGGAAATGATCTTTGGCCGTGATTACCCCCCATTTCTGTGGGGCGATAATGTTTCCGCGGGTCTCATAAATAGTGGAGCCGTTTTCCCGCATCCATTTTCCGATTTCTTTCAGGGTGTCGACAAATTCCTGTTGAATTCTCCCATTGGGCATGGGCCCCACATTGAGCAGAAAATTGGCATTTCTTCCTGCCGCATTGACCAGATAATGGATCAGGGTAGGAAAGGACTTGTAGCTGGTGTCAGTGATGTTAAATCCCCAGGAATTGTTCATCGTCTCACAGGTCTCCAGAGGGAGGGCCTGGTCGCTCTTTTGGAAATTCAGACCGGACTTGTTTTCACCCGGAAGGTCTTTTTCGAACATTTGAAAATCTTCTCCGGGAAAGGGGGTCAGGTGGTGATTGTTGCCTATCAGGCACTGGGGCTGCAGGCGGTGGATCAGGCTGTAGATCTCATCAAGATGCCAGTCGATGCGTGGGGTCCGGTCTGCGGCCCCTTCGGGAGGAGTCTGGTCCCAATACCCGTCAAACCAGATACCGGCAATTTTCCCATAATGGGTGAGCAGCTCGGTGAGCTGGTTTTCCATGAATTTCAGGTAAGAGGCATAATCTCCGTGCCCCTTTCTGCCGGTACCCTGTCCGGTCCTTCCCGTCTCATGCGGGTAATCTTCTCTTCCCCAATCCAGCAGCGAATAATACAGGAAAAGCTGGATACCCTCCTTATGGCAGGCATCGGCTATTTGCTTGACTACATCCTTTCCATACGGGGTATTCATGATATTGAAATCTGAATACTTCGTGTCCCACATGCTGAACCCGTCATGGTGGCGGGTTATGAGGGTAATGTATTTCATTCCCGCATCCTTGGCCATTTTCACCCACTGGTCGGCATCGAAATATACCGGATCAAAAAAAGTCATCAGCCTTTTATAATTATTCACCTGGATGTTGAGGTTGTTCATCACCCATTCTCCCTGCCCCAATATGCTGAAGGGGCCCCAGTGGATGAAGAGTCCGAACCGGTCGTTATTAAATACTTTTCGTGCGGCCAGGTTTTCTGCGGTAGGGGTATAGGTTTGTGCCTTTAGACCGAATGCAGATAGTAATGCAAATGCAAGAATCAACCCGATTTTTCTCATATGCTCGTTTTTTAAGGGGAATGGTCAGGAAGGTGTAGACTCTGGTCCCCGGGTAAATAAAACCACTGGTAATTTTGATTGGAAGGCGTATTTTTAGAGAGCCAAAAAAGATTGCTTTTCCTTCAACAAAATAAATCAAAATACCATTATGACAAAAAATAATACAGGCAACTCACGCCGCAAATTCATTACACGTGTAACCAAGGGAGTGATTGGCGCCTCCATGCTTCCCACTATCATTACCGCCCGGGACCGCCGATTGCACCTCCGGGAATTTCTCAAGGAAAAATCCTATTTCGGACCCAACGACCAGGTCAATGTGGCCCTGATTGGTTCCGGGGGGATGGGGGTGGCTGATGGCACCACCTGTCTATCGGTACCTGGTGTGAAATTGGTCGGCGTCTGCGATCTGTATGATGGCAGGCTGCAGGAAGCAAAGAAGCGTTGGGGAAGTGATTTGTTTACTACCCGTGACTACCGGGAGGTTTTGGAAAGAAAGGATGTCGATGCCGTCATCATTGCCGTACCGGATTTTTGGCACAAGGATATTTCAGTGGCTGCCATGAACAAGGGCAAACATGTGTATTGCGAAAAACCCATGGTGCATGACATTTCGGAAGGTCCCGCCGTGATGGAAGCGCAGGAACGAAACAAAGTGGTGTTTCAGGTGGGCAGCCAGGGGATGAGTTCTCTCGGAAATGAAAAGGCAAAAGAGTTGCTGAAGCAGGGGGCCATTGGGGCGCTGAACTATGCCGAAGGCTTTTGGGCCAGGATGTCCCCGATTGGGGCCTGGCAGTATCCGATCCCTGATGACGCTTCACCGGTTACCGTGGATTGGGACCGTTATTTGCTCCATACCACCAAACGTCCATTTGATGCGACCCGGTTTTTCAGGTGGCGCAACTACCGTGACTACGGAACGGGAGTATCGGGGGACCTGTTTGTCCACTTATTTTCGAGCCTGCATTTTGTAACGGGTTCTATGGGCCCCAATAAAATCATGGCGACCGGGGGATTGAGGTACTGGAAGGACGGCAGGGAAGTGCCCGACATCATGTTGGGTATGTTTGACTATCCTGAAACTCCGGTACACCCTGCCTTCAATTTGTCCCTGCGGGTCAATTTTGTGGATGGGACCGGCGGTACGAACTATCTTCGGATGGTGGGAAGCGAGGGCTCCATGACCGTAGAATGGGATAAGGTGACGGTCTTTAAGAACCGGAATGTAGTGGATGCGGATGATCCCCTGATGAAGACCAAAAACGCGGCTTCAGGAAAGGAATATGTTTATGAAAGAAAGACCATGCTGGATCCTGAGAAGCTGGAGTATACCGCTGAAGAAGGCTACAAGGGGGCACATTTCGACCACCACTACAACTGGATTCATGCCATACGCACCTCAGGGCAGGTGGCCGAGAATGCCTTATTCGGATACCGTGCTGCAGCACCCGCCCTGTTGTGCAATGAGAGTTATTTCCAAAACCGGATCATGGGATGGGATCCGGAAAATCTGAAAGTGTTGGGATAGCAGGCGTACTCACATTTTAATGACCTTGCCGCTTCCTGAAGTCACCTTTTCTACCTTTTCAGGATTTCCGGTGTAGAATACATTTCCACTGCCGCTGACCACCGCATGGATGCTTTTATCGGCGTTCACCCTGATATTCCCGCTGCCACTTACCATGGCCGTGAGGTCATTGGTCCGGGTATTACGGCAATCGATATTTCCGCTTCCGCTGACATGGGCTTTCAGGCTGCGGGTGTTGCCTTTCATTTGCACTTTGCCGCTGCCGGATACCTGTACGTCCAGGTCGGTAAAGGTGTCAAATTCCAGTTCCAGGTTCCCTGAGCCCGATACGGCAATATCCGTTTGGCCATCATTGGTAAAACCTCCCTTTCCTTTGATGTCTCCGCTACCGCTGATTTTCAAGGATTTGATCTGATTCATGGGGACTTCTACCGTCATCCTGTGGGTGGATCTGAGGTTCACTCCATCTTTGGGCCGGATGGTCAATACCCCGTTTTTTACGATGGTTTCCAGGTAGGGAATCAGGTTTTCATCGCCTTCAAGTGTGAGGTTTCCGGGAGTGCCTTCCTTGATGACAATATTCCAGGATCCCTGGGAATTAATTCCGGTGTAAGGTTCGACGGTCCGGGTTGCCTGGGTCATGTTTCCGTTTCCACGAATGGATTTCCATCTCTGGCCAAAGGACTGAAGTGTCAGGAGGGCCAGGACAGGTAATAATAATTTTTTCATAATTCAATTTTTACTGGGGAAAAACATAAGTACGATTGAAAGCAAATAAAGTTACATCCCCGAGGAGAATCTTTATTCCCGGGAAGGATATACCCTTTATTTTAGGGGATGAAGGGGGCAGGTGTGCCGTCTGCCTGGCACAAGGAGGGCTCAGAAAGAGGACAGATTTTGCTCCCGGGCGGCCTTTAATTGATGGAGCCCCGTTTGAATCAATCTGAAACAAATGATCCATTCCACGATTCCCAGAAGCACATGCTTCAGGTCAATGCCCAAAGGAAGGGGCATCAGGTAGAAAGGGGCATTCCAGAGCATGTGCGCCAGCATCATGGCGATAAAAATCCGCAAAAATGCGGGTTCTTTGAGCATGTCCCATTGGAAGGGTTTGTCCTTTTTCACCATCCACAGGGCTGCTGCGATATTGGCAGTCCACACCACGTGCATGAAAGGAGCCAGAATTCCCCGGGTGATGATATTGTCAGCTCCCGGGATCAAGCCATCATTAATGATGATCCGGAAGGCATAACCTGCACTTTCAAAAGCTCCGAATCCCGTTCCCACAGCTGCGCCGAATAGCAGGCCATTGAGGATCCAGCGATACCGGGTGGATTTTCCAACCAGCAGGATGACGATGAGTACTTTGGCCGATTCTTCAATGATTCCGGCCGCAGAGGCACCGAGGTAGGTTTCAAAAACATCAAAATTGCTATAGAATAGCAGCGCGACCAGCAGGGACACGATCCCGCCTACAAATAGCAGTTGCATCAGCATGAAGATGGAGACATTTCGGGTCACATTCATTTCCAGGAAGAATACCAGGGTGGATACCGGTACGGCAAAACTGCCCACGAAAATCAGTCCGGGAACCAGGTTGTCATTGTCATAAATCATAAAACCGCCATAGAGCAACACGGCAAGCACCGTGGAAATCCCGAGTAATCTGGCAAATAGCCAGGGCTTACCCCATCCGATTTCCACATTGTCCAGAAAGGGAGTGTGACCGGCAGTGCCGGTGATCAACTGTTCCTCCATTTCCTCTGAGGTATGCTTTTTGAACACCTCCGAGAAAATATTACTCAATTTAAAATCCTTCAGTTCCTCCAGGCCAATCAGTCCGCTGAAAGTCCCCCGAAGGCCCCCTTTACCGGTTTTATCCCCAGAAGTCTCTTGGGTCACCCTCCATACTGAAGTACCTATTCGAAGCAAATCATGGTCTTTCATGATCCCGGTCCGCTGTTCCCGGTTATTTAAAAAGACCGGAACCCTGCAATTGCCCGCATCGAAATGCACTTCCCCTTCCCCG
>JAJXYG010000014.1 GCA_021780705.1 Bacteroidota bacterium | reverse complement strand
TTACCAGGAACTGGAAACCACCTGGCAGGAGCTTGCCAATGCGGTACAGGAGTTGACCGCCAGCAAAAATTAACTCTATACAACTTCAACCATATTTAAACAGTTCGACATGAAAAAAGTAATCAATATAAATTTCCAGGGTACGGTCGTAGCTATCGAGGAGACTTCCTACGAAATACTGAAGCAGTACATAGATAGCCTTAGGAAATATTTCGCCAATGAAGAGGGCCGGGATGAAATCATCAATGACATCGAAAGCCGGATCAGCGAATTATTCCAGGATATCCTGAAAAAGGGAGCCTCCTGCATTACCGATGATGACGTCAACGCCATCATTAAGAACATCGGCAGGCCGGAAGATTTTGAGGGCGATGAATCCGCTGAGGCGGCATCCGCATCCGCCAAAACCGGCTCTGAGGACAATTCCCGGAAAGAAGATACCGGGTATACCCCCAATTTCTCCTGGGAACACAAGCGGCTTTACCGCGATGAAAACAACAAGATCCTGGGCGGGGTATGTAGCGGGATTGCGGTGTACCTGGGCATCGACCCGGTCATTGTCCGGATTCTGTTCCTGATTTCAGGAATCGGGATCATCGCCTACATCTTCCTTTGGATCTTCCTTCCAGGAAGCAATACCCTGGTCAATGGGGTCAGAAAGCGCCTTTACCGCAATCCGGACCGCAAGATCCTGGGCGGGGTCTGCAGCGGGATCGGCAGCTATTTTGACATCAACCCCTGGATCCCCCGGGTGTTCTTCCTGATCCCTTTTTTCACCATCATCTTCCACTGGAACCATTTTGGACCCCTTAGTTTCCCGAACTTTCTGGGGTTCACCTTCAGTCCCGGATCCTTCATCATCTACATCATTCTGTGGCTGGTGATTCCGGAAGCTACCACCACCTCTGAGAAGCTGGAAATGAAGGGGGAAAAAATTGACCTGAACTCCATCAAGAACTCCGTGGTGGAAGAAATGAAGGGGGTGAAGGAAAGGGTGGGTAAATTGGGAAAGGAAGCCGGCTTCATTGCAAAGGAAAGGGGGGAAGAAATCGGTAAAGAAATGCAATATGCGGCAAGGCGGACCAGCGGGGTACTGGGCAATATCATTGTCACCCTCTTTAAAGCCTTTGCGTATTTCATACTGGGATGTATTGCCCTGGGACTGATCATCGCACTTTTTGCCCTGGTAATTGTATCCATAGGGCTCTTCCCGTACAAATATTTCATATTGACAGACGGATGGCAGAACCTCTTTGCCTGGGGAACCCTGATATTCTTTATCATCGTGCCCATCATCGGGATCATCACTTTCATCATCCGGAGATTTGCCCGGGTCAAAGGTTCCAACAAAATGATGCGGGCCTCTTTCCTCGGACTCTGGTTGCTGGGACTGGCCTGCTTTATTGCCCTGATTACCTCCATCAGTCAGGATTTCAGGAGAGCCAACAGCGCCAATGAAACCAAGGTGGCACTCACCCAGCCTTCCATACGCGGACTGACGGTAAGTGCCTTTCCCAATAACCGGTATGACCGCTTTAACCGCTGGCTGAATTTTGAACCTTTTCCCAATTTCAGTGACGATACCGTCTACATCGGCACGGTCAAACTGGAAATTGAAAAATCCCCCACCGACAGCTTCCAGGTCGGCGTGATCCGCCTCTGTAACGGGGACTCCCGCAGGACGGCAGACACCCTTGCCTCCCTGATCCGGATGAGGGTATTGCAGCAGGACTCCACGCTTTTTGTGGACCGGGCCATCTCGATCAATACTACCGACAAGTTCCGCAACCAAAGTGCCATCATCATTGTGTATGTTCCCGAAAACCACCATATCAGAATCGACAAGAACATGGGCTTTAATAATTACCGGATCTCCTTTCCCTGGAACCATGACGACTGGTTCAACTGGGACGAAAACGGCTACTATTATGATTATGGGGTGGATTATGTGATGAAGTCGGATGGTCTCTATACCACGGACGGCATCCGTTCCGATAAGGTAAACCGCGATTCAGGTGACGACAACTGGAATGCTCCCGATGAAAACAGCGACACGGGTAATTCCGGCCGATACCACTATTATCCCCATAACAAACTGGACTCCCTGAAGGCCCAGAAAGAAATGCAGATGCAGAAAATCCAAAAATCCCTGGATTCCCTGAATGCCGCCCGCCAGCAGGAAATCATCCGGGAAAAGGATTCCCTTAAAAAAGCCCAGGACAAACTGGAAAAAAAAATTGAAACCCTGGACCAAAAGTCAGGCACTTCTTTCAACGGGGGAGCCGAAGAAGCAAAATATCAGTATGTCATTATGATATAGTCTTTCGTTCAGTTCTTAAGTTGAAGTTGAATAGAAGGAAGGCTTCATGTGTTTACATGGGGCCTTTTTAATTTTAGGGGATTCTTGCCGGTCAGATACCCGGAACCGGGGGTACTTCCCTGAAGGGTCAAACCAAAATGAGGATGGCTCACTTTTTCTCCTAAATTTGCAACCACTTAAAGATCGTTATGAAGACCACTCCTTTTGTCCAAAAGCACCTGGCACTGGGTGCAAAGATGGCCGAATTCGCAGGCTACCAGATGCCGATCAGTTATTCGGGAATCAATGAAGAACATGCGGCAGTCCGGCGCAATGCGGGGGTGTTTGATGTAAGTCATATGGGGGAATTCATCCTGAAAGGCCCTCATGCCCTGCCGCTGATCCAGCAGGTGACCACCAATGATGCCTCCAGGCTTACCCGGGGCAAGGCCCAGTACAGCTGTCTGACCAATGAAGCGGGCAAAATCCTGGATGACCTGATCGTCTATTGCATCGAGGAAAATGAGGTATATATGCTGGTCGTCAATGCCTCCAATATCAGTAAGGACTGGGACTGGATAGAAAAGTTCAACCAGGGAAAGGCAGAAATCCACAATATTTCGGATAAAACCTGTTTGCTTGCCGTACAGGGACCGAATGCCACCCGGATCATACAGCCCCTGATCGAGGAGGATATCATGAACCTGAAATATTATTCTTTCCTCAAAGGCAAATTTGCAGGGGTGGACAATGTGCTGATCAGCGCCACCGGATATACCGGGTCCGGAGGGGTGGAAATCTATTTTGAAGATACCGCCAACCATGCCGACCTGATCTGGGACCGGATCTTTGAAATCGGGGCCCCCCAGGGACTCAAACCCATCGGACTGGCCGCACGCGATACCCTGAGGCTTGAAATGGGCTATTGCCTTTACGGAAACGACATTGATGAAAGAACCACGCCGCTGGAAGCAGGACTGGGCTGGATTACCAAATTCAGCAAGGATTTTGTGGGAAAAGAGGCCCTGGTGAAACAAAAGGAGCTGGGGATATCCCGGAAGCTCGTAGGCATTGAAATGATTGACCGGGGAATTCCCCGCCATGACTACGAGATTTGTGATGCCACCGGGGACGTGATTGGAAGGGTGACCAGCGGTACCCAGTCTCCCAGCCTGGGCAAGGCCATCGCCATGGGCTATGTGGCTACCGCCCACTCCCATCCGGGTCAGGAAGTATTCATCCGGATCCGGGAGCGGCTCCTGGCTGCCAGAATAGTCAAAATGCCCTTTGAATAACCTATAACTCTTACGCAAACACTCCGGGGATGAGCCAAGATAAAAACAAGATTCCGACCCTTTCGACCTGCCTGTCGCCTTCTTTATTGCATTTATACGATGTAAGCGACAGCCTGGTAGTGATCATTGACATCCTCAGGGCCACTTCCACCATCGCAACGGCGCTCTATAACGGGGCCCGGAGCGTGATCCCGGTAGACAGTGTGGCCGAATGCATCAAACTCGGCAGGCAGATGGATGTACTTACGGCGGGAGAGCGGGACGGCAAGATCGCCGAAGGACTCACCTATGGCAATACCCCCCTGCAATATACCCGGGAGTTTATTGAAGGAAAGACCCTGGTGCTCACCACCACCAATGGAACCCGGCTTTTGCATATGGCCCTTGCCGAAGGGGCCAAGGGGATCCTGACCGGGGCCTTCAGCAACCTCTCGGCGCTTTGCGAATACCTGGTTGCTGAGCACAAGAATGTGATCCTGGCCTGTGCGGCCTGGAAGGACAAGATCAATATCGAAGATACCCTGCTGGCCGGTGCCGTCATTCACCGGATCAAATCCCATTTTTCCCTAAACTGCGATTCCACGATGATCGCAGAATCTCTTTACCTGGAAGCCGGAGACCGGCTGTTTGATTTCATGAAGGAGAAAAACGCCTCCCATTACCACCGGCTCATGGGGTTTGGACTCGAGGAGGATATCCGGTTTTGCCTGACCCCGGACAATGCCAATATTCCGGTGATCTACAAGGACGGAAGGCTGGTAGCGGTTCGCTAGACCCTTTGCTCCCGGGGTCAAATACTAAATTTATTACCCAATCCCTTCGACCCCCCGTATTTTTTTACTACCTTTGCAAATTGCCCAATTCAAACTTTCGGGTGAACCTTTTACAAACCAAAATAGAAAGAAAAGACTTTGGCCTTACCCCACCTGATCAAATACATCTACAGTGCCGGTACCGATGAAGTAATTCGCCGTGGAAAGAAAATCCATTCGGCGGGTTTTGTGGAATTGGTGGACCATGATGAAATGATTCATTCGGTTTCCTTTCGGGTGAAAGACGACAGTTATTCCACCTTCTATAAGGTCAGCGTACAAAAATATGAGGATCCCAAGCTCTTCATGATCCGCTGCACCTGCCCTTATAACCTGGGGGACATTTGCCGCCATGAGGCAGCCGCCCTGTTTCAGCTCCAGGACCTCATTGACCGGAACCTGCTTTTCACTCACGATGCCATCCGCTATGACCAAAGGCATACGGTGGTGAAAATGAAGGCCATCGATCTGAAGACGATCCGGATGATGGCGGGCCAGGAAAATTTTGAACAGGCCGAAGACATCCTGAGAACCCACAAACTCAATATCGTAAAGGCTGCTGATGAAAAGGTGGAAGCGACCCTGGAAATGGGTCCTGCGCGTTACCGGGTGCTCATTCAGAAAAACGAGGAACGAAATTTTGATACCTCCTGTACCTGCGAGGAAAGCCAACACCCGCTATGTGCCCACAAGGTGGCCATGC
>JAJXYG010000083.1 GCA_021780705.1 Bacteroidota bacterium | reverse complement strand
GAACCCCTGGTGGAGGTTCCAATGTTCCTGGAAAAAATAGCAGATGGCAAGCACATCCTTCACGTATACAAAATCGCGGATTTGCTCCCCATCTTTATATTCTGGCTTGTGGGACCTGAAAAGTTTCACAAAACCTTTATCCCGAACCTGATGGAAGGCATGAAAGATCACACTTGCCATCCTTCCCTTATGATATTCATTGGGGCCGTACACATTGAAGAATTTCAGGCCGGCCCAGGCGGGAGGGGCTGTCTTTTGACTTAAGGCCCACTTGTCAAACTCATTTTTAGAGACCCCATAAGGGTTCAGGGGACGCAGTTGATCCACAATATCATGGCTGTCCCGGTATCCCAGTTCCCCCATCCCATAGGTAGCGGCGGACGAAGCATATACCAAAGGGATCGCGTGCCGGGTGGCATAGTTCCATATCTTTTTGGAATATTCCACATTAAGATGCTCATGTATCCGGTAATCAAATTCGGTCGTATCAGTCCTTGCCCCGATGTGGTAGATAAAGCCGACCTCGGGACGATGGGTTTCCAGCCAATCAAAAAAAGTCTCCCGGTCCACCTGGCAGGTATATTTCTTTCCTCCCAGGTTGGGGGTCTTCTCCTTCCTGGAAAAATCATCCACAAGAATAAGGTCCTGATACCCTTTCTCATTTAAGTATCCGACCAGGCAACTGCCAATAAAGCCTGCTGCCCCGGTCACCACAATGGATTTAACTTCACTCATTATTTATTCGGGTAGATAATTGTTGAGATAACTTCCAATCGCCTGGTCATAATTATGTTTCCATTCCTGGATGGTGCCCCAATTTTCTTGTTCCACTGAGATATTACCTGAAGTCACCTTTCCCAACTGCGTAAAGGGTACCTGCAGGGCGGATTCAAAGGCCTTAGCCTTCTCAGGTGATACCGAAACCACCACCCTTCCCTGGCCCTCTCCGAACCAGAAGGCATCGTTTCTGACCTCCTTTGATTTCTGCACCACTTCAAAACCCAGCTGCCGCACAAAGCCGGATTCCAGAAGGGCCACCACGAGCCCCCCCTCACTCAAGTCGTGGGCGGAAACAATCTGGTGGGAGGCAATCAGCTTACGGATATCCTGATGCACGTGGTATTCTTCTTCCAGATCAAAATAGGGGGCAGGCGAATGGGTCACTCCGCATATTTTATGCAGGTATTCCGAACAGGCGATGTCCCCTGTACTTTTTCCAACCAGGTAGATCAGGTCGCCCGGGTTTTTAAAGTCCAGGGTCATCTTCTCAGAGGCTTCCTCGATCAGCCCCACCATCCCGATTACCGGGGTAGGATACACGGGGCCCGAAGGAGACTGGTTGTAGAAACTGACATTTCCCCCCGTTACCGGGGTATCAAATTTCAGGCAGGCCTCACTCATCCCCTTTATACTTTCGACGAACTGATAATATACTTCCGGGTCATAGGGATTGCCAAAGTTCAGGCAGTTGGTGACGCCCAGTGGAAGCCCCCCGGAGCAGACGATATTTCGGGCTGCTTCGCTCACGGCAATCATACAACCCTTGTAAGGATCGGCATATACATAGCGGCTGTTACAATCGGTAGTGAGCGCCAGCGCCTTGCGGGTCGGTTTTACTGCCACCACGGCCGCATCTGAAGGACTGTTGGTACTGAGGTTGGCAGTCCCTACCATGCTGTCATATTGTTCGTACACCCATTTTTTGGACGCTATATTGGGAAGGCAGATCAGTTTTTCAGCGACCTCCTTCAGGCGGGCTGGCGGGGCAATGGTGGCGGGATCAAAGGCTGTTATCTGCTCCAGGTAACGGGGGCGGGTGAATTTTCTTTCATACACCGGCGCACCTCCTCCGAGAACCATACTTTCTGCAGGCATTTCCGCCTCCAGGGTACCGTTCATATAAAAACGCAATACCCCTCCTTCTGTCACCTCCCCGATTTTGGAACAGGGAAGGTCCCATTTTTCAAAAATATCCAATACTTCCTTTTCCCTGCCCTTCTGGACGGTGAGCAGCATCCGCTCCTGGCTTTCACTCAGGAGCAATTCCCAGGGCTTCATGTGCTGCTGGCGGGTGGGCACTTCATCTAGATGGATGTCCATCCCCACTTCCCCCTTGGCGGAAGTCTCTGAAGTGGAGCAGATGATCCCTGCGGCTCCCATATCCTGCATTCCGACCACAGCCCCGGTTGCGATCATTTCCAGGCAGGCTTCCAGGAGCTTCTTTTCCTGGAAGGGATCTCCCACCTGCACGGCAGGAAGATCTTCGGCACTGTTTTCGGTAATATCGGCGGAGGCGAAAGCCGCCCCGCCCATTCCATCCTTTCCGGTGGCACTTCCGGCAATGAAAACCGGGTTTCCGGTACCCTTTGCAGTCGCACTTACCGTCTCCCCTAACCGGACTACTCCCACACTCATTGCATTGACCAGCGGATTGGTATGGTAACACTCTTCAAAATAAATTTCTCCTCCCACGGTAGGAATGCCAAAACAGTTCCCGTAATGGCCGATCCCATGCACGATCCCGCTGAGGAGGTGACGGGTCTTTTCCTTTTCCAGGTTTCCGAACCGCAAGGAATTCAGGGAGGCGATCGGTCTCGCCCCCATGGTAAATATGTCCCGGTGAATCCCTCCCACTCCGGTGGCCGCTCCCTGGAAGGGCTCAATGGCGGAGGGATGGTTATGGCTTTCAATTTTAAAGACCACCCCGTAACCGTCCCCGATGTCCATCAGGCCCGCATTTTCATCCCCTGCCTTGACCAGCAGGCGGGAACCTTCCCGGGGGAGTGTTTTGAGCCATTTGATGGAATTCTTATAGCTGCAATGTTCACTCCACATCACAGAATAGGCACTTAATTCGTTGAAATTGGGAACCCTGCCCAGGATTTCCCTGATCTTTTCAAACTCCTCTTCTGTGAGGCCGAGTTTGGCGGCAGTTTCAAATTTGATTTCCATAATATAAAGAAGGCAAATTTACGACCTTGGCACCTTTATCTCCTAAAAAGATCATGTGAGTATTTTAACTATCTTCCCACATCTAAAAACCAAGGCTTGCATCTGTTATTATTCGCATTATACCTGGCATTTTTTTGCTGGTGGATTCCGCGGATTCCCTTTCTCAAAAACTCCGGAATTGAGAAGCGGATCCTGATAGGCCTTTTCGGGTTGCGGGTGGCAGTCGGACTTGCCAATGTATACATCAATTTGGTCTATTATCATGGGCTTACCGATATGGTCAACTTCTATACCCAGGGGATCGTGGAGTTCCATTTGCTTTGGCATCATCCCCACCAGTACCTGACCAATATGTTCCAGAGTAATTATGCAGACCCCTACGGGGCTTTTCTGGAAAGTTCCCATTCCTTTTGGAACAACCTCAGAAATAACCTCATCATCAAACTGATGAGCATCCTGGATATTTTCAGCGGGGTCAACCTTTATATTAATTCCCTGCTCTATAATTTTGTGATCTTCTTCGGATCGGTAGCGCTCTACCGGGTCTTTATCAAGGTATTTTCGCAATCCCGGTTTATTTTGCTGATTGCCATCTTCCTGCTTCCCTCTACCCTATATTATAGTAGCAGCATCCACCGCGACGGGCTGATCTACCTTTCTCTTTCGATGGTAATCTATTATGTGTATTTCCTCTTTGAGGAAGGCACCCATGTGGTAGCCCGGCTGGCAGGATGCACCTTCTTCATGATCGTTATCCTGCTGCTGCGCAGTTTTGTTTTTATCACAATGGTTCCGGCCCTGCTTGCCTGGTGGGCCTCCCACCGCCGGCCCCGGTACAGTCTGGCCATCTTCCTTACCATTTATATAGTGTTTGCCAGCCTGTTTTTTGCCACGAGTCTTTTACCACCGGCCTATGACCTTCCGGCCCATGTGTCATCCAGGCAGATTGATTTCATTATTACTGCCCGGCGAAGCCTCTCCAGCCTCAATATGAATCCCATATTCCCCAACATCCGGAGTTTTTTCAATAACATCCCGCAGGCCTTTAACCATACCTTCATGCGTCCTTACCTGACGGAGTCCACCAGCCCTCTGGTACTGCTTTCGGCCATAGAGGTACTGGTTTATGAAATCCTGCTCATGGTCTTTATTTTTTTTAGAAAAAAACATTTCGAAATCGAGCCAATTGTTTACTTTTCAGTTTTTCTAATTCTATCGATGTTTCTGGTCATTGGCTACACCATACCCATACTGGGGGCCCTTGCCCGGTATCGAAGCATTTACTTCCCATTATTATTCATTCCGGTACTGTGCTATACAGACTGGAAAAGGGTGAAAAACATACTTTATATTAAATAATTATATATGTATCATTTTTTTCCACAGTTATCAAATTTTTAACCACATTTGCGAAAATTTCTTTGTTTTTTATACATAGAACCCTTTTTTTTGCCATTAAAACACATAAAAAATGCAATCTTTAAGACTTAACGCCATTCACAACCTGATTTCAAATCCGAGGACGGAGCCGGCCCCGGAGAGCAGGAAGATCACTGCTATTTTTGGGGATAATGTCTTCACCCTCCAAAAAGCAAGAGAATTCCTTAGCGATGAAGCATATAAGAGCCTGGTATCCTCTATCAAGAGCCAGAGCAAGATCGACCGCAAGATGGGCGACCAGATTGCCTCTGGTCTGAAAGCCTGGGCTGAAAACAAGGGAGTGACCCACTATACCCACTGGTTCCAGCCCCTGACCGGCGCCACTGCAGAAAAGCATGATTCCTTTTTCACCCTGAAAGGAGATGGCACTGCACTGGAAGAATTTGACGGAAATGCACTGATTCAGCAGGAACCGGATGCCTCTTCCTTCCCCAGTGGTGGTTTAAGAGCTACTTTCGAAGCACGCGGCTATACTGCCTGGGATCCTTCCTCACCTCCATTCGTCATGGAAATCGGACACGGAAGAACCCTTTGTATTCCTACCATATTTGTGTCCTATACCGGGGAATCCCTGGATGCCAAGACCCCGCTGTTAAAAGCGCTGGTAGCCCTGGACAAGGCAGCTATTGATGTATGCCAGTATTTTGACAAGAACATCACTTCTGTGAAACCCACCCTCGGATGGGAACAGGAATACTTCGTAGTAGACGCAGGAATTGCCA